>UQPL01000022.1:0-15592 GCA_900542895.1 uncultured Collinsella sp.
TCCGCACATGTGCGGATGAATGTGGGAGGTGTTCGGATGAAGTCGATAATCAAGGTTTCGCGGAGGGTTGTTGCCGTTTACCGAGGGGTTGTTGTGCAACAACGGGCGAGCTGCAATACTTATTTTTATCTTTGCAAACTGAACTTTAACTACACCAATGCAGGGAGGATCTTATGCAGCCCAAGCATTCTGCTATTGTCGCGGGCCTGACGCTGGCGCTTTCGTTTGGCGCCGTTTCCGCGCCGGCACCCGCCGCTGCCGAGGAGCCCACGCCGGGCGTTGCCTCGGATGCCACCGATATCGATAAGGGTCTCTACACCCAGCAGTCCTTCTCGGGCGTGCTGAGGTCGGTCCAGGGCGTTTCGTTTGTCAACGTGACTCCCGAGATGAAGTACTTTACCAAGTACGAGAGCCATGGTAACTACAACCAGGGATTTTCGTATGGTGACGGCTATAACGCACTGGGTTACTATCAGTTTGATCGCCGCTGGTCGCTCATTCCGTTTATGAAGCAGGTTTACAACTACGATTCTGCCAAGTACAGCATGCTCAAGGATGCGATTGATCGCGGCAGCGAGATTTCCAACACGAGCAATGCCATGTATGAGAACGGCCAGCTCACCGAGTTGGGCCGTATTGCGCAGGAGGCCTTTCAGGGTGCTTACAACACCGATCCTGTTGAGTTCTCAGCACTTCAAGATGCTTATGCGTACAACTCGTACTATGCGGTGACCGAGGCGTGGCTCAAGAGCGGCCTGGGTATTGACATTTCGGGCCGCGCCGACTGCGTCAAGGGCATGGTGTGGAGCATTACCAACATGTGCGGCACTGGTGGCTGCAGGGACTTTTTCCGCTGGGCGAATCTTTCCAACGATATGTCCGATCGCGAGTTTGTGACGGCGCTTTCCAACAGCGTGGTCAATAACGTGGCGACCAAGTATTCGAGCCAACCCCAGTATCATGAGGGCTGGAAGAACCGCTACCGCAACGAGCTAAAGGACTGCTTGGTTTATATCGCTGAGGACGAGGCTGCCGCCGCGACGCCCGTGCAGCCCGAGCCCACACCGGCGCCCTCGCCGACACCTGATTCGAATGACGACTCGAGTGACGATGCCAACGATGACAGGATGGATGCGCCCTCGACCGATGCTGACGGTAATGGCTCTGCTGGTGGCACTACCAACGACGGCTCTACCTCGAACGGCTCCGATTCGAACGGCTCTGCTGCGGGCGATTCGCCTTCAAGCTCTGCCGGCAATACGGACAGCGACGCTTCTGGTTCGACCGGCGCTGACACCTCTAACTCATCTACCGGCTCGAGCGATTCGTCCGTTGACACCGGCTCTAACAACGGCTCCGGCTCTGACGCAACCCCTGATTCCGATGCTTCCAAGGACGATTCGAATAAGGCGCCGGACGCTCCCGTTGCTTCGCCGGACAAGAAGCCTTCTTTCTCCGAGCAGCTTGGTTCTACGCTGGGTTCTTCGCTGATGGCTGGCGTTAATAACGGTTCGGCCCAGAACAAGGACAACTCTGATCAGGCTTCCACGGAAAAGACCGAAGCCGTAAAGGGCGACTCCAAGGACAAGGCTTCCGAGAAGACCGAATCCGATAAGGGTTCTAGCTCTGAGGAGAAGGACGACAAGTCCACTCAGAAGAAGGACGAGGGTAAGAAGTCTGAATCTGAGGAGAAGGACGAGAACAAGGACAAGACCGAGGACGGAAAGCAGCAGGGCGAGGACGGCGGTAAGAGCAACACCGACAAACAGGTCCATGAGCAAAATGACTCCAAAACGGTGACCACTACGACCACGACGACCACCACAACCAAGTCATCTGGCGGCAATATGCCCAAGACGGGCGATCTGATTGTGATGGCGAGCCTTGCCAGCGCGAGCTTGGCCACACTGGGCGCTACGTCTATCGTAAGTGGTAAGCATAAGCTCGATCAGCAGAAGAAGGCTTCTGGGGAGGATGGCTCGGAGGAGTAGCCTTTCAGATTGTTTTCAAAGCGTTTGAGACGGGGTCCGGTGCAGCCGCATCGGATCCCGTTTTTGTTGCACAACGATTTGTTATGCCCCCTCGGGGCGTCAGTTGCTACCGTTGCCCGAAACCTTTGCAAGTCGATATTGTTGCGCTCCGCCTGCTCGTTACAATGGGCATCGTGCTGCGTTAGAGGGAGAGTTTACGGTGTCTGAACAGGTGAATTGTGGTTTTATTCATGCGTTTGGTGCGCGGTTGCTCAATCATGCGGATAACGCAGCTCTACCGGTTGATGTACACGACTTTTCCGATGCAATTAATCGGTGTTTACTCATCGATAAAACCATGTTTATTGCCGATGTGTTGGACTGCGACGCGTCCGTTGTGGTGTGCTGTCGACCCGAGGGTTTTGGCAAGAGCATGAACTTGTCGATGCTCAGGGCTTTTCTGGAGCGTCCAGCGGTCGGTCGCGCCGGTCGGATCTCGTTTGCCGATGCTCAGATTTGGGATGCGGACAGCGGGCGTTATCGGGATGAGTACGCTTGCTATCCGGTGATATCGCTGGACTTTTCTGGCGCTGCGAGGCGTGGCGCCGCTGTTGCCGGCGTCGTGCGCGATGCCCTTTCGGGCGAGTGCGCTCGCTTGTTGGCGCTCTTGGAGGCCCCGGATTTAGCTCGAGATAAGGTGCGTCACATCGAACGTGTTGCGCGTGGCGCGGCGAGCGAGGACGAGGTCGCCTCGGTGCTTGGCGTGCTCATTGAGTTGCTGGAGATTGCCTGCGATGAGCAAGTTGTATTGCTCGTTGATGGGTACGACGCGGCGTGGTTGGGCCGTGCGAGCGCAAGGGGCGCTTCCGGCGCCGATCCGGCAGGGCTACTTGACCGTGTGCTGTTTGACGCCATTGCTGCCGCGGGCCATTCGCTACGCTTCGCATGTCTGATGGGGGAGTGTCCCGGCCCTGCCGAAGCGGCGCTTTCTTTGCACGGCTGCTCGTATTATCTGACGACGCCGCTTTCGACGTGGTGTGACCGTTGGTTCGGCTTTTCGGATGCCGAGGTCCAGGCTCTGTTGAATCATGCTGGGCGCGAGGAATACCTTGATGATGCGCGTGAATGGCTCGAGGGATATCGGTTTGGTAGGGATTATTGCTCGAATCCAGCGCGTGTGATCGGTTTTCTGGACCGAGGCTGCACGGCGCCCGTGTGTGCCGATCTGTATGGATATGCCGATTGCCTGAGTAAGGTAGTTGCCGGGTGGAATCTCGACCGCCTTTCGGTCTTGTTCGATTTGCTCGAGGCCCATGGGTGCGCTGAGGTCCCGCTTTGTTTGGGCACTGCAGAGCCAGATGTCTCGCCTGACGATGGCATGTGGACAGCGCTATATTTGTCCGGTTTCCTGACGACGGATATGACTGAGGAGCCAGAGCATGGCGATCGCCTCCGTGCTTTGCGATTGCCCAATAAAGAGCTTCGCCAGGCCTTGCGTCTAGTGATTGTTGAGTGGTTTGAGTGCGCTGCCGAAGACATTCGAGACGTCGATGCGTTTCGCGACGGGCTGTGCCATGGGAACGAGGATACCGTGAGGCGGGCGCTAAGCCGCATCTTGGGAGATGCGGGAATCGGTGCGACCGACCCAGATACACCGCTGCCATATCACCTACTCTTGCAAGGACTCTGCTTTGGATTGCCGGGCTATGCCAATCCTGCTTCGAGGCGAAAGTGTGGCGCGGGTCGCTGGGACATCCAAGTTTTTCCTACGGGCGCTGTGTTCGACGTAGCTGACACGATCGGCATGCTGGACGAGCGCCCGCTTATAACGATCAACATGATGTATGACCCCGATGTGGATGCGCTGGGGTTGGAATTGCTGGCCGTCCAGTCGCTACTCGACATAGAGCGCGACGGCATCGACGAAATCCGTGTACCACGCCCCGGCGTGGGTCGCATGCGCTGGGGGTTCGGTTTTGATGGACAGCATGTGGCTACGGTGTACCAGCGGCTTTAAGCGCTGAGGTGTTTCCGGCTTCCGTTACTCGGTGTCCTTCATGGGTGGCATGGGCTTCCAGTTGGGATCCTTGATGATCTTGCGGGCGTCTTTCATGCCACGGCGCAGCGCCGGAATACCGGTCTTAAAGCACTTATCGACCGCAGCCAGGCGAATGAATTCCTTGCAGAAGGTCGCGGCATTGCCCAGGCGGAACAGCATGGGGTGGTAGTCACCGTAGATCTGCATATAGCGAGCGAGGAAGCCTCGGTTGCGCATGATGTAGTAGCGGTTGGTGTCGCTCGTAGAGTTGAGCTGGCGTTTGCCGGCGATATCCCAGTTAGAGACGGCGCGGGCGCGCTTGAGAACCACGTCGGCAACAACGACGGCGGGGAAGTGTTGGCTGGCTACGTAGCCGTAGCAGGCATCGTCGCCGTAGATAAAGAATCGCGCATCGGGCAGGCCGATCTTATCGACCACGCGGCGCGAGAACATGCCGCCCTCAAAGCATAGCTGGTTCATGGCGCGGTAGCCCTCGGGTCCCAGGTCCCACTTGGCGACAGGGTTGGGAATGCCGAGCGAAAGGATGAGTTGGTATTGCCAAAAGAAGGCGCCGCCGTCAAAGTCCAGGCGCGAACCCTGGATGACGTCGTAGCGGTCGGTCCACTTGGCAAGACGCTCGATGCCTTCGGGGATGACGAGCACATCGTCGTCCATCACCCAGAACCACTGAGCGCCCAGGTCGTAGGCGCATCTGGTGCCGGCGGAGAAGCCGCCCGCACCGCCGCCGTTTTCGAGCTGCGGGGCGTAGATGACACGGTCGGTGCCGCCCTGCGCGTCAGGCTGCTCGGTGTCGATGCCCCACAGGTTAGCCAGGCGCTCGTTGAATGCGGTGCACATGGCCTCGGTCTCGCGCGAATTCTCGTTATCGACAATCACGATGCGCCAGGGCGTTGCCGTGAGCCCGGTCATGGAGTCGAACAAGTTGGCCAGGAGTTCCTGGCGCTTGTACGTAACGACGACAATGGCGAGCTTATCGATGGGAGCGGGAAGGGTTGAAGGCATGGGGCAATATATCCTTTCACGCGCGGCGGGCGAGTGCAGCGCGGAAGCTATCGAATACGTCCTTGGGACTGTCCTATTGTAAAGGCTCGGCGCACCTTGGCGGCAAGCTTTGAATAAAACGCAGGAACCTGCCATGGGCCCGCCGCATGACGTGGGGCTGCTTTGCCCGCAAGAGGCTCCATAGATTATATAAACGCCCGCTGGCGCGCTGACCCTTTGATACCATGAAACGACAGGTATTTCCTAAGGAGCACATTTGTCTACTAACGCCTCTGGCAGCCCTGTTCTGTCGCTGCTTATTCCCATTTACAATGTTCAGCGCTACCTGCGCGAGTGCCTCGATTCCGCCCTGGCGCAGACGCTCAAGGATATTGAGATCATCTGCATTAACGACGGGTCGACCGACAACTCGCCGGCGATTATCCGCGAGTATATGGAGCGCGATAGGCGCGTCAAGATGATCGACAAGGCCAACAGCGGCTACGGCGACTCGATGAACCACGGTCTGGAGATGGCGCGTGGCAAGTACGTTGGCATCTTGGAGTCCGATGACTTTATGGCGCCCGACGCACTCGAAAAGCTTGTCTCGGCCGCCGATAGCAATAATGCCGACTTTGCGAAGGCGAACTTTGATTTCTACTGGTCTAAGCCCGAGGAGCGCCGTTCGCTGCACGAGATGTTTAAGGCCAAGGACTGCGGTAAGCCGGTGCACCCGAGCGACACGACGCAGTTCTTTAAGCAGAAACCGTCGATTTGGTCGGCTGTGTACCGTCGCGATTTTCTTGAGCGCAACGGCATCAAGTTCTTGCCGACTCCGGGAGCATCCTTTCAGGACACGTCGTTTGCCTTTAAGGTGATTGCCTGCGCCGACAAGGCCGTTTACCTGCACGATGCCGTGCTTTCGTATCGTCAGGACAACGAGAACTCCTCGGTCAATTCTTCGGCTAAGGTCTTTTGCGTCAATACCGAGTATGCCGAGATCGAACGTTGGATTCGAGAGGATTATGCCCGCGACCACGCAAGTGATGACGTCGCGCGCATGCTCAAGTTCAATCAGCTCATTAAGTACGATTCGTACATGTGGAACTACGTGCGCCTGGCGCCCAAGTTCTATAAGGAGTTCCTGGTTCAGATGGCCAAGGAGTTCCAAGCGGCCTTGGACGCCGGGGACTTTTCGCTTAACGACCTCAAGCCGTGGAAGCGCGCGAATCTCGCTGCCATCCTCAAAGATCCTGAGGGCTGGGTTGACGAGCATCCGAGCTTTGCGACGGATGGTTCCTTGGGGCGTGCTAAGTATTACGCCTCGGTTGGAGGCCCAGGCGTGGTCGCCGCTTTCCTCATCGAATCGCTGAGGGGGTAGGTCGGCATGGGAGAGGCCTCGTGTCCTAAAGCTACCATTGTCGTCCCCGTTTACAACTCTGCGCGCTCCATTCAGCGATGCCTCGATTCGCTGTTGGCCCAGTCTGAGCGTTCGATTCAGGTTGTCTGCGTCAACGACGGTTCGACTGATGATTCGTTGAACGTGTTACGCCAGATCGCGCAGGCCGACGATCGCGTACTGGTGATTGACCAGGAAAACGCGGGCGTTTCGTGTGCTCGAAATGCCGGTATCGATGTCGCCGAGGGCGAGACCGTCTTTTTTGTGGACGCCGACGATTACATCGATGCCCAGACGGTCGAGCGCGTGCTGCATGCCATGGAGTCTGCGGATGCCGAGGCCGCCGTTTTTGGCGGTGTCTGTGAACCTGCCGATGCTGCCCCCAGACGCGTCCAGCAACTCATGAGCCCCAAAGCTGGTACCTTCGGCGCCCGTGATCCCCAACTGCTGTTCCATTCGAATGCGCAACCCTATGCCTGCCGTGCGGCTTTTTCGCGCGAGCTGCTCAATCGCGAAGGCATTCGCTTCGCCCCCGGTTTGGCTTTGGGCGAGGACGTCGTCTTCCAATTTGCGGCTTATGCGCTTGCCCGCAGGACCGTCGTCATGCCGGACAAGTTCTACCACTACGTGATGGAGAGTGAATCGGCGACGCACAAGTTCAACAGTGCCGAGGCTCGCGCCAAAAAGCTCGATGCCCATATGAGAATGCTCGAGGAGGTCTTGGAGGACTGGGCAGCCTACGGTCTTTTGGACCTGTGCCCCGGCGAGCTGATAACTTGGTTTTTGGACCTTATTGTGTTCGACCTGGCGCGCTTGGATGCCGATGGTTTCCATCGCGTGGCGGCTCGCGTCAATATGGATCTCACGACGTTTTTGGGAACGGCGTGGGCGGATATGCCTGCTAAGGGTGCCGTTCGCTGTGTTGCCCACAAGCTCGTTGCGGCGACCTCGGGCGTTTCGATGGCAGACGCCTCGCTGTTCTATCTTTCGACTCGTGGTCTCAAAGCCTGCCTGGAGCGCTTTATCTAATTCCAAGCGCTGCCGCCCGCCGTAACGCGGCTGCTAAAATAACCCTGTTACACGCTATTCAACAGGAGGTTCTCTTGCAGAACTCTGACACCCCTAAAGTTTCGCTGCTTGTCCCCATCTGCAATGTTGAGCGCTACCTGCGCGAGTGCCTCGATTCCGCCGTGGCGCAGACGCTCAAAGACATTGAGATCATTTGCATTAACGACGGTTCTACCGATAGTTCGCCAGATATCATCCGCGAGTACATGGAGCGCGACCCCCGTGTAAAGATGATCGACAAAGCCAACAGCGGCTACGGCGACTCGATGAACCGCGGCCTGGAGATGGCGCGCGGTGAGTACGTGGGCATCCTTGAGTCCGACGACTTTATGTTTGAGGATTCGCTCCAAAAGCTGGTCGCCAAGGCCGATACTGAGCATGCCGATGTCGTTAAGGGCGACTTTTACCTGTATTGGTCCACGCCCACCGAGCGCCGTGAGCTGTTTGGGATCATTGACGAGCATATGACGGGCGCCGCGTATCGCCCCGTCGATCGCCCGGGCATCTTCTACCGCAAACCTTCCATTTGGTCGGCTATCTATCGGCGCGAGTTCCTCAACGACAATCAGATTCGGTTCCTTCCCACGCCGGGTGCCTCGTATCAGGACGCAGGCTTTAACTTTAAGGTTTGGGCTTGCGCCGAGCGTGCCGCGTTTATTGCGGACCCCATTTTGTGCTATCGCCAGGATAACGAGAAGAGCTCCGTTAATTCGCCCAACAAGGTGTTTTGCGTGTGCGATGAGTATGTCGAGATGCAGCGCTTTTTGGACGAGCGTCCCGAGTTCAAGGCTCAGCTTCAGGGCATTTTAATGCGCATGAAGGTCGATACGTACCGTTGGAATGATGAGCGTCTGGTCGATGAGCTGCGCGAGCAGTTTTGGGAAAAGGCATCTCCCGAGCTCAAGGCCGATTGGGATGCTGGTCGCTTTGACCTGTCGCTCTTCGACCCACGTGGCGAGACCGACCTGCGTCTGATGGTCAAATCGCCCCGTGCCTATATCGATTCGCGCTTTGATTTTAAGAAGCCGGGCAAGTTCAATACGTTTAAGCACTACTTTAAGATCGGCGGCCTGCCGCTGGTCTGGCGCGTGCTGACGTATCAGCGCGCCTATGGCGATAACCCGCATCCCGATGACGTGCCGGCGGCACAGTAGGAGCGCGTGATTATGGTTACCCCCAAGATTTCCGTTGTCGTTCCCATCTACAAAGTGGAGGAGTGCCTGGCCTGGTGCCTGGACTCCCTGCTTGCGCAGGACATGCCCGATTGGGAAGGCGTGTTAGTCAACGATGGCTCGCCGGACGGTTCGCGCGATATTGCGGCTGCCTATTGCGAAAAGGACGCGCGCTTTAGGCTGGTCGATAAGGAGAACGGCGGCCTGTCGAGTGCACGTAATGCAGGCATCGCTGCGTCCACGGCGTCTATCGTCGCGTTTTTGGATTCCGACGACCGCTTTACGCCCGATGCATGCCGCGTGATCGTCGATACCTTTGAGCGCGAGGACTGCGACGTTTTGACCTTTGGCGCGAATCCGTATCCGCTGGAGGCGGGGTATCCGTGGCTTAACTATGTGCTGAGCCCACGCGATGTGTCATTTGCGGGCTATAGCACCGACCTGCTGTTTAAGGAAGCGTCTCGCCCCTTTGCATGGCGCACCGCTTGCACGCGTGAGTTTTTGTTGGGCAACGGGATCGTGTTCGACGAAACCGTCAAGTATGGCGAGGACCAGGTCTTCGATTTTGCCGTGTACGGTCGCTCGCGCAAGACCGCGCTTATTTCGAACAGGCTGTACGACTACCGCGTGGCGCGCAAGGGCTCGCTCATGGACACCATGCGCTATGACGACGAGACGCGCCTGCTGGAGCACGTGAAGATTTACTCCGCGGTGCTGGCTGACTGGCAGCGCGACGGTCTCGATGTACAGCACGCCGATGATCTGGCATATTTCCTGTGCGATCTGGTGCTTTACGACGCGCTCAGGTTGCTGGGCTCGGACTGTGGCAAGTTGTTTGCTGCCGTCGCCGCGGCCCTTGCCGGTTCTGCCGTAGGCAACGATGCCACGCTCGCGCAATGTGCCCCGTCTGTTGCCGCTATGGTGCGTGCGGCGCTTACCAGCAAGGCCCCCAATGCCCGTGAGTGCAAAAAGCTCATGTTCGATTACGACGTCTTGAGGTTTGGGCGCCTGGGCGCGTGCAAACGTATGGCCGCGAATGCCCTGGGAAAGCGAGAAGTGTAGATGAGTATCAAGCGTTTGGCGCTTTGCCGCAGCCAGGGCCGTCTGTTTGTGCTGCTTCGTTTTGCCGGTCAGGATGTCGCCGCGCTTATTGAGCGGGAGGGTTCTCAAGCGTTTGCCCATGCGACGACGAGCGGTTCTCGTGTGCTGTCGCTGGTGCTCCCGGTCGATCATGGCCGTGTGCTGGCGCTTTGCCCTTCCGTTTCCGGTTACGAGCGCGAGCTCGCCGTCATGGTACTTCCGTTTTTGGATGGCTCGTCGATGGATGTCGTTTTTGCATCCGGTGGTCAAAGGTTGGGCTCTATTCGCCTCGATAGCCGCGTGGCCAAGCTGGAATCCAAGATTAACTACAAAGCAAAGCCTGCGCTGTGTGCGCTTATCCGCGATGCGCAGCGTGGCGAATGCTGCGGTCGCTACGAGATCGATGCCATTCGCTATTTGCCGGCAGACGCCGGCGCGGTGTGGCGCTATGAGGTTACGTGGGTGGGAGACTCCAAGTGCACCCCTGAGCTCCAGATTTTCGATGCGCATATGAATGCCATCGATGCCACCGTGCATGTGTTTGAATCGCAGATCGATGTGCCGCGGCGCAACGGTTGCCGCGTCAATAAAACGTATTTGAGCGTTGAGATGCCCCAGGATATACGTGATTTTGTCGCGATTGCAATCGACCCCGCGGGGCAGATCCAGAGCGGTTTTTGCGCCATGGATGGTCGCCTGTACAACGGCATGGTCGACGACAGTTGGAATCGCATGAAGGATGCACGCGCTGACGACGCAGCTTATCAACGTTGGTTTGAGCAGCATCGCGCAAAGCCGGGCGACTTGGCGTGTCAGCGCGCCGCTTCCGCGGCATTCGCCTACAGGCCGCTCGTGAGCATTGTGGTGCCGTGCTACAAGACCGATCGAGTCTACCTGCGCGAGCTGCTGGACTCGGTGCTAGCCCAGAGCTATGACAACTGGGAATTGCTCCTTATGGATGCCTCACCTGAATGGGATGCGGTGGCCAATCTTGCGGCAGGCGCCCACGACGAGCGCGTTCGTCGCTTTGGGCTGCCCGGCAACGGCGGCATTGTGGTCAACACCAACGCAGGTATCGAGCAAGCGACGGGCGACTACATCGCGTTCTTGGACCACGATGACATTCTGGAGCCGGACGCGTTATTCCAGTATGTTTCCGCGCTGAATAAGGCGGCCGAGGGCGAGCGCCCCCAGGTCCTATTCTGCGACGAGGACATGTTCCAGAAAACGGGGGAGTGGGGCCAGCCGGTCTTTAAGACGCGGCTCAACGTCGATTTGCTCTATAGCCATAACTGCGTGACGCATTTCCTGATGGTAGAGAAGGCGCTTATCGATCGTATTGGCATGTCTCCGGAAGATGTTGCGGGCGCACAGGACTACGACCTGACGCTCCGCTGCCTTGCGGCGGGCGCACGGTTTGAGCATGTTGCTCACGTGTTGTATCACTGGCGCGTGCACCCCGGTTCCACCGCCGACGGTTCTGCCGATAGCAAGCCGTATGCTATTGAAGCTGGGCGCCTTGCGCTGCAGCGCCACTTTGACTCGCTGGACGTTCACGGGACGGTCGAGGAGACCGAGACGCCGTTTGTCTACCGCATGCGTTATGCGCTGCCGGAGTCTGCGCCGCTGATGAGCATTGTGATTCCCACCAAGGACCACGTTGAGACGCTCGATGCCTGTGTGATGTCGATCGCCCAGAAGGCCACGTATACCAATTACGAGATCGTCTTGGTGGAGAACAACAGCGAAGCCCCGGAGACGTTTGCGTATTACGAAACCCTGCCAGAGCGCGTGGCTGCAGCATCCGAAGGCAAGGGCATCGCGCGCGTTGTGTACTGGCCGGGCGAGTTCAATTACTCTCAGATCATTAACTTTGGCGTGGAGCATGCCAAGGGTGATTACCTTCTGTTGCTGAACAATGATACCGAGGTCATAAGCCCCGACTTTATCGAAGAGATGATGGGCTATCTGCAGCGTCCCGATGCGGGCGTGGTGGGCGCCAAACTCTACTTTGCCGACCATCTGGTGCAACACGCTGGCATATTGGTTGGTGTGCGTGGCGCACTTGCCCATGCCAACCAGGATTTCTCGGCAAAGCGCGAGGGCTATCTTGCCCGCGCCGTACGTCCGGGTAACTTTAGCGCCGTAACAGGTGCCTGTCAGATGGTGCGACGCGACGTATTTGAGCAGGTCGGCGGCTACAACGAGGAATTTGCCGTCGGTTTTAACGACGCTGACTTTTGCCTGCGCGTGCGGGAAGCTGGCTTCCGCACCATTTTTACGCCCTATGCCGAGCTGTACCACTACGAGTTCACCTCGCGCGGTAGGGAAGAGACCAACGAGGAAAAGCTGCGTCGCTGGAAGCGCGAGCAAGCACTGTTCATTCAGCGCTGGCCGGAGTTCTTCTTGACGGGCGATCCGTGGTTGGGGCCGAACTTATCCGCTGAAAGCGAGTATTTCTCGCTTTAGAAAATGGATTTTAGGAAGTCCTCAACTTACTTACGATATGAGCTTGGAATAAAGCAACGTTGGACTACTTGCTAAGATAAATTACGAAAGCTCGATACTTTCGCGATAAGTTTATACACGCTTATACAGTTCGATATTATTCGATATAGTCCGCGATAATAACTTAAACGATGATTGACCATTAATCGATTCCCTAGAAAGGCAAACAAGTGAAGGTAGCGCTCTCTATGGGCGATAGCTTTGTCGCGACTGGTTTGACCATAGAGGACAATCTTCTGTCGAGAGCCGCTAAGGCCACTAAGGGGTATGTCTATCTGGTGCAACTGGTCGGTTATTCCATTTGGTAGCGCGCCAACTTGCATCGTGCCAAAAGTGCCATTGTGAGCGAGCACGATGTTGCCGAAGGCATTGCGCTGGCAGAGGCTCGTTTTCACGATGTTGTTCACGAGCCCGTGATTTCTGGACTGGGGCCTAACGATATCAAATACCTTTTGGCGATGTGCGAGGACAAACGACAGTCCAAATCATCCGAGATTGCTAGGCGCATGGGTAAAAAGACCAATGAGGTCAGCTTCATTAGGGCAAAATTGCTACAAAGAGAGGTTATTCAGGCGCCACAGAGGGGCTACGTGCAGTTTGCCGTGCCGGACCTAGATATCTAGCTGCGAGAGAATGCCGACGAAATTCTCGAACGGTTCTAGGTCGAGTTGTTATTAGGTTTTGATTGGCTCTGTTAGACCAGGATTGGCATTCTGCCCAGCCATCTTCTTTCAATTGCAAAATAATCGCCCCCTTGCCGGGTTTGAATCCGGCAAGGGGGCGATGTGCTCAGGATCGCCGGAGGCCCAGCTCCCGGGCGGCACATACGAGAGCACGCGGGACGCCCTGGAGGTCGCCCCGCAGCCCTTCTGGGATTATTGGGAGGGGCGACGACTCGTCCGTGTGAATCTTGGTCTAACAGAGACTAAACAAATAGCTGAATAAAAGCGCTGAGCCCATTGCAAAAACAACGCTGGCTAGTGTTCCCAGAAGATATACTTCAGCAAATCCCTGGTTGTTCTCAATCTCCTTGAACCGAGCGATACTCTTTGCTGTAAAAACAAATGCGATCGCCGAATATTGAGCTAGTAACGATAAAGCGACCACTATCAGTCTCTCAAAAATTCCAATCCACTTTCCTGAATGAACGGTATCGCCTTTTTCATCGCTATTTTGTCCTCTTGCAGATTCAAGCATTTTCGAAACGGCTATCCCCGCAGGACGGCAGACCGCAACAAAGCTTCCCGTCCAAGCAAGTTCGACTGAATGAACTTGGATTAATTCCACTGTGTAGCCTCTCGTCCTTGCGCAAAATAATAGGAAGAAATCGAGCGCAGTCAAAATTAGAACGTGAGCTATCTGGTCAATAGCAAAACGAGCAATTGGCGATCGTCCGCCTTTACACAAATAGAGCCTCGCTGGACCATCCATAAAATAATGCGAGGCTATCAGCACCCCAAAGATAATTAAGTTCTGCAAACATCCAATTTCGTAAATCGCGTTAACAACCAAGCTAATTCCGACACAGTAAATCACGCAGTGCAGAACCAGTACTTTATTATCGGTCTCTTTTTGAACAGCCATCCCTGTGGACTGTAGATAGAAATCAAAGATGCAATGAGCGATGAGCACAATTCCTAGAGTCAGCATTTTTCTGCACCCTCCCTGCTCAAAACGTATACAGCAAGTGCAGCTTGCTCTCTCTCCAGTTGGATGCTCGCATTCCGCATGCTTTTTTCGATTCCCTGGCGTGACGCGCCCGTCGCAATCTCAAGCAGCCCAGGAATCCCCATAAGGCTCTTTTCAAGCTCCACCTGCACCGCGTCGAAAGGCTTTTCCATGCCGGTTATTCTTGGTTCGATATCATTTTGAAAATCGAGTCCCGTATTCGCCAGCCGTTGAGCTATTGCCTCTTTGTAGCGATTGGTTTGTCCTGGTTTTCTCGCCCACAAATCAAATATTAAAGGACAAGTCAACTCAACGATTTCGCACGTTCTCTTCTGAGGCTTGTTTCGTCTCTCGATTATCCCAATGCTGCTAGCTGTTGCAGCTTCATATAAATTTGAGCACCCTTTTTCGTCAAATATTTTGAGCGATTTAAATCTATCCTTCTCTGCGGCGTCGATCGCAGCCCGAGCCCGATGATAGGCCGTTCCATCTTGCTCAGTTGAAAGAGAGGATTCCGTTCGAGTCGTCCAGGAGCCAATCCCTATCCCCCCGCGCAACTCAACCGTTTGCACGAGAATCCGTAAATAACGATAGGCAAGAAATGCGCTAGGGAGGTCTCGAAACATACCCTGAATCTCATCCCCCGCGCTAAACATGAGCGGCTTTTCCAACGAGTCGTAGAACAAAGCGTTCGCACAATTCAACGCTCCAAGAAGGTCATCTTGAGCGCTCTGCCTCTGAGCCTCGTTTAGCTTTCTCGATTGCTTTATGTCCAGCATCAGCACTGAATAATCCGTCATCTGTCGCTCCTCAATTGCTACTTTTTACGCATTATAACAACTGTTTTCGTTGCTAGACACCAAAAGCAACCCTTTTAGTTGCATGAGACATAATGCAACTGTTTTCGTTGCTATATACCAAACGCAACCCTTTTAGTTGCAAGAGACAAAATGCAACGGTTTTCGTTGTCTGATGCCAAACGCAACTCTTATTAAGTAGTTGTTAGCTTTCTCACATACATTCATTTACAACAGGCATCTACGAATTCAGCCGTCTCATATATTCCTTATAAGGCATGAGAAAATGAACCCGATACATCGTATTCAGCGCTAAAAGAGACGAAATGGACATTGACGCAATATCTAAAAAACTAAGGCTCTGTTAGACCAGTATCGACATTCAGCCCAATCGTATTTTGAAAATGCAAAGTTATCGCCCCCTTGCAGGGTTTGAATCCGGCAGGGGGGGCGATGTGCTCAAGATCGGTCGGGTTAATCGTGAAGGGTCTACCGTTTCAAGTCGATTGCCGGCGCCTTTACCTTCATCTCGAACAGCATCCCGCCTTCCCGGACGAGCGCCCTGAGGAACGCGTTGACGGCGGTGGACATGGACAGGCCGAGCTCGTCAAGGATGACGGTGGCCTCCCTCTTGACCTCCGGGTCGACCCGGATCGTCGTGGCCGGTATGTTCGACGGCATGGCTGCACCCCTCCTCGTATATCGCGTTGCGACCATTCTACCGTCTCTACGCTGCCGATGCGGCATCGCGAACAACCCCTTCGCGCGGTTGCCCTTGCCCTTGAACGACTCGGGGAAGTGGATCTCATCGAGCTCGCCGCCGCAGCCCCGCCTGACCCTGAATGGGGGCAGTGGGCCGAGAGGCGCTCGATCAGCCTATGGCGCATGGT
>UQPL01000023.1:0-15410 GCA_900542895.1 uncultured Collinsella sp.
CCTTGGCACACAACATAGCACCTGAGGGGCTCCCGTCCGTTTGGATGGGAGCCCCTTTGTTTGACGTTCATCAAGCAAAAGTTTGAACAACTTGGCCATTCGCTGACAACCGAGGGTGCCGTTTACCGATATGCGAACGAAGTTGATTTTGCGCGCCGTTATGCTGTGCTGCATATGTCCACCCCCGAAGAATGGAGGCACCATGTTGCTCGAGGGTAAGAAAGCAATCATCACCGGAGGCACGCGCGGCATCGGCTATGCCATCGCCTGCCGTTTTATCGAGGAGGGCGCCGCCGTCACCGTCTTTGGCTCGCGTCAAGAGACCGCCGATGCGGCCGTTGAGAAGCTGACAGCCGCCTATCCCAACGCCAAGGTCTGGGGCCGCTCCTGCGACCTCACCTCACTCGAAGCCGTGACTGAGGCCTTTACCCAGGCTGCAGCCGACATGGGCGGCTTGGACACGGTCGTCAACAATGCCGGTATCTCCCAGCGTTCACCCCTCTTGGACTACACGGCCGAGGAGTTCGCCAAAGTTATGGACCTCAACGTCGTCGCCGTCTTTAACGGCCACCGGGCAGCCGCTAAGATTATGACCGAGGCTGGCCACGGCGGCACCATCACCACCACGAGCTCAATGGTCGCCAAGTACGGTCAGCCCTCTGGCGTCGGTTACCCCACGTCCAAGTTTGCCGTCAACGGCATGGTCCAGTCGCTCTCGCGCGAGCTCGCCCCCATGGGTATTCGCGTCAATGCTGTCGCACCTGGCGTAACCAAAACCGATATGGTCGCCAACCTGCCCGAAGAGGTTATTAAGCCCATCGTCGCCACCATTCCGCTGGGTCGCATGGGCGAGCCCGAGGATGTCGCCAACGCCTTTGTTTTCCTGGCGAGCGACATGTCCTCCTACGTCACGGGCGCCGTGCTCCCCGTCGACGGAGCCGCCCGCTCCTAGGGAGCCACAAGCTTTGGCTTCAAGCCTCAACATAGCTCAACCAAAAAGGCGCGCCGTCTGCATCAACTGCAGGCAGCGCGCCTTCTTCTGTTATGAAAGGGAAACTATGTCCCAGTATTTCGGATCAGAACGGGGCACGGTTTCCCCAGGACCTCCTTGCGGAAACTGCGTCCCGCTTTGAACGCCGATTCTGGGATACCGTTTCCGCAACGGGTCTCTCGCGGAAACTGCATCCCACTCTGAGCGCCCATTCCGGGACACAGTTTCCCAACGGCCCCCGTTTCGGAAACCACATCCCGTTCCGGGCCTTCAAAGCGAGACGCGGCTTCCTCGAGAGAGTATCGACTACTTGCCGTCGTCGTCCTGGGCCTCATCGCGTGCATAGAGCTCCAGCATGCGGCGGCGGTATTCGCGCACGGCGAGCTTGGCGCGCTCCAGGCGGCGACGCTCATGCGGAGTCAGCTCGGACGTGTCGATCTCATCACCATAAGTCTTATCGGCAAGCAGGTGCGCCGCGTCCACGATGCGGGCATCGATGTGGCCGCTCGCCGCCTCGGCGGAAAGACGCTCGGCAATCGTATCGAGCGTAGGCAGGCCCTCGAATACGCGACCATGGCCATGCGAAGTCAGCAGCTCGTGCTCTCGTGCGAGCAGACTCGCCAAATCGTGATGAGCGCGCAGGATGTCGAGCGCATCGGATGGATGCTCGGCAACTTCTGCCACGGCGGCGACCGGCGCAGCATCCACCACGCGGTAGAAGAGCTGCGCGAGCAATGGCATCAAGAACACCGTGATGGCGCCGGCGGCAACCATAACCGACGCGATGTCTTGCGACAGCGCGCCCGCGTTGACGGCAACGCTCGTCACGGCAACGATGATCGGCAGCGCCGTGGTGCAGTACAGGGCCACGGTAATGCGGCCATACGCCGACACATCGCGCGTCGCAGGACAAATGCTCATAGAGACAAGGATCGGCACGGCACGAATAATCAGCAACGCCACGATAAAGCCCACGAGCAAGCCCGGGCGCGAAGCCACGGCCGTCAGGTCGATCTTTGCGCCCGATACGGTAAAGAACACCGGAATCAAAAAGCCGTAGGCCAGACCGTCGAGCTTGGTCTCGAGCGTATGGTTGCCCTCGGGGATGATATAGCGCAGGACAAAGCCGGCGGCAAAAGAACCCAACACGATGTCGAGATCAAAGACGGCCGAGAACGCCACGAGTGTGACCAGGATGAGCACCGTCAGGCGCACGAAGGTCTGCGACGTGGTATCGGCGCGCTCCTCGACAAACGCAAAGAAACGGCTGCCGACGCGCTTGGAGCGGCTCGGGACCACGGCAAGCAACACGCAAACCACCGCAAACAAGCCAAGGATTACGAGCGTTTGGATGCCAGTGCGGGCAGACAGCAGCACCGACATGGCGAGCACGGGACCGAGCTCTCCCCACGTGCCATAGGCAAGGATGGAGTCGCCCACACGCGTGCCAGTGAGCGAGCGCTCACGCATGATGGGTACGAGCGTGCCGAGCGCCGTGGAAGTGAGGGCAAGCGTCACGGCGATACCGTCGAAATGACTGACCGAGAACCACGGGGTAAAGCGCACAGCAAGCCAGGCGATACCAAACGTGACGACCCACGTCGCCAAGCCGTAGCGGCCCTCGACGCCCGTGATGCTCTTGGGATCGATCTCAAAGCCGGCAAGCAGGAACAAAAAGGCCAGACCGAGCTCGGACACCAGCGAGACCTCGGCATCTACATGGATGACGCCGAGCATATGGGGTCCCAGCACCGCGCCGAGCACGAGCAAAAAGACCGTCTCGGGAACGGGTTTTCCGGGAATCGCCGAGGCGATAAAAGGACTCGCAAAGGCCACGAGTGCGATGATGGCGAGAGAAACGAATGCCATGTGATGCCTTTCTCTTGTTTGCGCTTCACTGTAGCACCCTCGCCGTCCTCACCGCGCCGCGAGCTGTCGTATCATAGTGAGGTTTACAAACATGTGGCTCAAGGCGACCGCAGGGCAGACCCCGCAAACCGACCGCTGCCGCATACCGTACCGTACGCCCAACCGATCAGGAAGGCAGGAACCAATGGTCTCTCGTATCTACGTGGAGAAGAAACCCGGGTTCGACGTCGAGGCTCAGCAGCTCAAGGGCGAGCTGACCGAAATTCTCGGCATCAAGGGCATCGAGGCCCTGAGGATCATCAACCGCTACGACGTCGAGGGCATCGACGAGGAGCTTTTCCGCTCCTGCGTGCCGACCGTCTTTAGCGAGCCCCAGGTCGATGTGACCTACGACGAGCTCCCCGCAAGCGATGGCGCCGTCTTTGCCGTCGAATTCCTGCCTGGCCAGTTTGACCAGCGCGCCGACTCCGCCAGCGAGTGCGTGCAGCTCATCAGCCAGGGCGAGCGCCCCGCCGTGCGCTCCGCCAAGGTCTATATGATCTCGGGCGCTCTGGACGAGGCCGCCATCGATGCCATCAAGCACTACGTGGTGAACCCCGTCGAGGCGCGCATCGCCTCGCTCGACCTGCCCGAGACGCTGTACATGGAGACCCCCGAGCCCCAGCCCGTCGAGGTACTCGACGGTTTCCGCGAGCTCGACGAAGCCGGCCTTGCCGCCTTTATTTCCGAGCGCGGCCTTGCCATGGACGAGGCGGACATCGCCTTCTGCCAGCAGTACTTCCGCGATGAGGACCGCGACCCCACCATCACCGAGATCCGCGTGATCGACACCTATTGGTCCGACCACTGCCGCCACACCACCTTCGGCACCGTCCTGGATGACGTGACGATCGACGACGCCGTGGTGCAGCAGGCCTTCGACCGCTACATGGAGATGCGCCACGAACTCGGCCGCGACGCCAAGCCCGTCTGCCTCATGGACATGGGCACCATCGGCGCTAAATACCTTAAGAAGACCGGCGTCATGACCGATGTCGACGAGTCCGAGGAGATCAACGCCTGCACCGTCAAGGTGAAGGTCGATGTCGACGGCGAGGACCAGGACTGGCTGTTCCTGTTTAAGAACGAGACCCACAACCACCCGACCGAGATCGAGCCCTTCGGCGGTGCCGCCACCTGCGTGGGCGGCGCCATCCGCGACCCGCTCTCGGGCCGCAGCTATGTGTACCAGGCCATGCGCGTCACCGGCGCCGGCGACCCCACCGTCCCGGTTTCCGAGACGCTCGAGGGCAAGCTGCCGCAGCGCAAGCTCGTGACCACTGCCGCCGCCGGCTACTCCAGCTACGGCAACCAGATCGGCCTTGCCACCGGTCAGGTCAACGAACTCTATCACCCCGGTTACGTGGCCAAGCGCATGGAGGTTGGCGCCGTCGTGGGCGCTACCCCGGCAAACCACGTTCGTCGCGAGTGCCCCGCCCCCACCGACAAGATCATCCTGCTGGGCGGCCGCACCGGCCGCGATGGCATCGGTGGCGCCACTGGCTCCTCCAAGACCCAGAACACCGAGTCCATCGAGACCTCGGGTGCCGAGGTCCAGAAGGGCAACGCCCCTGTCGAGCGCAAGCTGCAGCGCCTGTTCCGCCGCGGCGACGCCTGCCGTCTGATCAAGCGCTGCAACGACTTTGGCGCCGGCGGCGTCTCGGTCGCCGTGGGCGAGCTTGCCGACGGCCTGTATGTCGACCTTGATACCGTGACCAAGAAGTACGACGGCCTGGACGGCACCGAGCTCGCTATCTCTGAGTCCCAGGAGCGCATGGCCTGTGCCGTCGCCGACGGTGACGTCGAGGAGTTCATGGGCTACGCCGCTGAGGAGAACCTCGAGGCGACCGTTATCGCCGAGGTTACCGCCGAGCCGCGCATGCGCATGGCCTGGAACGGCGTCGCCATCGTCGACCTGTCCCGCGAGTTCCTCAACTCCAACGGCGCACCCAAGCACCAGGTCGCCCACGTGTGCGCCCGTAGCGTGTGGCAGCCCAGCTGGGCCGGCACCACGCTCGCCGAGCGCATGACCTCGCTTGTCACCGACCTCAACGTCGCTTCCAACAAGGGCCTTTCCGAGCGCTTCGACTCCACCATCGGCGCCGCGACCGTGCTCATGCCCTTTGGCGGCAAGACGCAGCTCACCCCCAGCTCGGCCATGGTCGCCAAGTTCCCCGTGGACGGCGAGACCACCACGGCGAGTGCTATGGCATGGGGCTTCAACCCCTATCTGATGGAAGCCGACCAGTTTGCGGGCGCCTACCTGTCCGTGGTCGAGTCCATCGCCAAGCTCGTTGCCGCCGGCTTTGAGCACAAGCGCGCCTACCTCTCCTTCCAGGAGTACTTCGAGCGCCTGCGCACCGAGGCAGAGCGCTGGGGCAAGCCCATGGCCGCCGTCCTGGGTGCCCTTATGGCCCAGGTCGACCTGGGTGCCGGCGCCATCGGCGGCAAGGACTCCATGAGCGGTTCGTTTGAGGACGAGGCCGGCGAGCTCAACGTTCCGCCGACCCTGATCAGCTTCGCCGTCGCCGTGGGCAAGGCCGCCCGCGCCGTCTCGCCCGAGTTCAAGGGCCTCACGCACCGCGTCGTCCGCATCGCCCCCGCCACCTATGGCGAGGACTACCGCCCCGATGCTCAGCAGCTGCTCGCCGCGTTTGACGCCGTCGAGGCGCTCACTGCTACCGGCAACGCCCTGGCCATCTCCACGCCCGGCTACGGCTGCGGCGCCGAGAGCCTCTTTAAGATGTGCGTCGGTAACCAGATCGGTATCGAGCTTGCCGAGGATGTAGACGTGGAGAGCCTCTTCACCCCGCTCTACGGCAGCTTTATCGTCGAGCTCGCCGAGGATGCCGAGCTGCCCGAGGTCGCCGACGGCGTTGTCGTCGAGCCCCTGGGCACCACCGTCGAGGGCTATGTCATCGACACCGGCTCCGAAGTCATCGAGCTCTCCGAGCTCCAGGAGGCCTGGGAGAGCGGCATCGAGGGCGTCTTTGCCTACCGCAGCGCCGGCGAGACCCCCGAGGTCGAGACCATCGACTTCCGCGCCAAGGACATCCACGTGTACGGCGGCGCCAAGATCGCCCGCCCGCGCGTGGTTATCCCCGTGTTCCCCGGCAACAACTGCGAGTACGATAGCGCCCGTGCCTTCCGCGCCGCCGGCGCCGAAGCCGACACCTTCGTGATCAACAACCTCACGCCCGAGGCCGTCGCCGAGAGCACCCACGAGCTTGCCCGCCGCATCCGCGCAAGCCAGATCGTCATGATCCCCGGCGGCTTCTCGGGCGGCGACGAGCCCGACGGCTCCGCCAAGTTCATCACGGCGTTCTTCCGCGCTCCCGAGGTCACCGAGGCAGTCCGCGACCTGCTCAAGGCCCGCGATGGCCTGATGCTGGGCATCTGCAACGGCTTCCAGGCCCTGATCAAGCTCGGCCTGGTGCCCTACGGCGACATCGTCGACGCCACGCCCGATGCGCCCACGCTGACGTTCAACACCATCGGTCGCCACCAGAGCCGTCTGGTGCGCACCCGCATCTCGTCCAACTTGTCCCCGTGGCTGTCGCAGTGCAGCCTGGACGACCCCTACACCGTCGCCATCAGCCACGGCGAGGGCCGCTTTGTCGCCAACGACGAGGTACTCGCCCAGCTTATCGCCAACGGCCAGGTCGCCACGCAGTACGTGGGCGAGGACGGCAAGCCCAGCATGGATCTTTCCGTCAACCCCAACGGCTCCGCACTCGCCATCGAGGGCATCACGAGCCCCGACGGCCGCGTCCTGGGCAAGATGGGCCATGCCGAGCGTCGCGGCGACAACCTGTACCGCAACGTGCCCGAGCATGTCCCCGGCGATAAGTTCATGCCAATCTTTGAGAGCGGCGTGGCCTACTTCGCTTAAACCTTTCCCATCGGGTACAATCCCTTCGGGTAACAACACCCGCCACCGACACATCCGGTGGCGGGTTCTTTTTTGCTTCGCGCATGTAGGAAGGACATCATGGAAAGCCGCAAGCCGCATCTCGCCACCCTGCCCGGACTCATCCTGGGCTGTCTTGTTTGCTGTGCACTCTGGGGATCGGCCTTTCCCTGCATCAAGATCGGCTACGCACTCTTTGGTATCCCGGCGCACGACAGCGCTTCGCAGCTGCTCTTTGCAGGTTTACGCTTTACGCTTGCCGGCGCCCTGGTTATCGTTGGGATGAGCGCGGCCCAACGCCGCCCTCTCATACCGCAAGCGCGCGACATCAAGCCCATCTTTGTCTTGTCGCTCTTCCAGACTATCGGGCAGTACTTCTTTTTCTATCTGGGCCTCTCGCGCGCCAGCGCCATGTCGAGCTCCATCATCGAGGCCAGCGCCAACTTCCTCGCAATCCTCTTTGCCGCCCTGGCATTTCACACCGAGAAGCTCAATACGGCCAAGGTGCTTGGCTGTGCGCTGGGCTTTGCCGGCGTCGCGCTCGTCAACCTTTCGGGCGCAGATGGCACCTTTGGCTTCAGGCTCGATGGCGAGGGCTTTATCCTAGCCTCCACTGTCGCGGGTGCTCTTTCGACCTGCCTGATCGGCATCTTCTCGCGCAAGCACGACGGTGTTTTGCTTGCCGGCTGGCAGTTTTTAGTCGGCGGCCTGGTCCTCACCACCATCGGCTTTTTGATGGGTGGCGCGCTCTCCCCCACGGCGATTGTCCCCGCCATCGTGCTCATCATCTACATGGCGCTTATCTCCGCGGTCGCCTACTCGCTGTGGTCGCGCCTGCTTGCCGTCAACCCCGTCAGCCGCGTCTCGGTCTTTGGGTTTATGAACCCCGTCTTTGGTGTGCTGCTGAGCGCGCTGCTGCTCGGCGAAGGCGCGGGCACGAGCCCCGTTACCGTCATCGTTGCCCTGCTGTTGGTCTGCGGCGGCATCATCATCGTCAACAAACCCAAAAAAGCCTAGCGAGCTCACCTTTTTAGGGAGGGCATTCGCATACTTTAGCTTAATGGAGCACACTGGTTCTCGTTGATTTCGTACCGAGTCGCGGCGGCAGACGCCCGTCTTGCCGCACCGCGCCTGGGCATTATGGCCGGTGGCCCCCACAAACGCAAAAGGGGCGCACGACCATCGCAACGGTCGTGCGCCCCTTTTTTCTAGCGTATCTGAACGCCGGCTTTCTTCTTCTCGCGCTTTACGCGGTAGAGCTCCGCATCGGCAGCGCGAAGTAAGTCTTGCCAGGTATCGACACTATCGCCGACCCGCGCGTAACCGATGGACATCCGCAATGCATACGGCACCTCGGCACGAGCGAGCTCGTCGTTAATCGCCGAACACAGGTCTATGATGTCCTGCTCCGCCGTCGCCTTTTGAAGCACCACGAACTCATCGCCATCATAACGTGCGATAAAGCCACCAGACGCCGAGCAGACCTCTTTGAGCGTAGCGGATATGACCTGAAGAGCATGGTCGCCCTCCACATGTCCATAGCGATCGTTAATCTGCTTAAAGCCATCAGCGTCCATCATAAGCAGATATACATCTTCGGCCTGATCCACATTTGAAAAGAGCGACAGCATATAGGTCTCAAAACGGTTGCGGTTGTTGAGTCCAGTCAACGGGTCAGTAGAGATCAGTTGCTCCTGATAGACGATATAGAGCAGCAGGATGCTCAGCGTTATACCGACGCAAAGGCCCGGTACCGAAAACAAAACCTGGAAGGTACCGCCCACCAGAGCGGGAACCGCAAAAAAGGCGAGGGTGCGATAAATGGCCTTCTTTTGCAGGCTTTCGACTTTTCGAGCCTGAATAAAGGCATGCAAGGACGTATATATGACGTAGCAGTAGCTCACGATGGGCTGGATCATATAAGCAAAGCCGCGACGATATACGCCCCGTGCATCGATATAGAACATAGCGTGCGTCCAGTAGCTGGTAAATGCCAGCACGACCACCAATGCTGTTGGCAACGTTAAAAGTACCACCCTGTAGGGCGTGGTCAGGAGCCGTGAGCCCTGCATCGTCTCGGAATAGAAAAACCAAATGAGGCACGCGATGGCGAACAGCGAAAACGAGACCGCGTTGGAAATCCAGTTGGCCGTGATGCCTACAGGAGTGCTTACGCCGTCCGAGAGCGTCCAGATCATATCGAAGAAAATGTAGGCAGCAGACGTGTAGCCCAGCATGCTAAACAAAAGCTGCTGGGTGCTCGAGAACAGGGAGCGACGGCTTCGTACGGCAAGCCCGATAAGAATAATCATGCACAGCAGGAATATCTCGATCTTGAGTGCCTTAATCACTAGACGCCCTCCCTTCAATATCCAAGTGGCCAGAATCGCCCGAGTCGCGCCCAGGCGCCAAACACCCCTTTCTCCGCAGGGGTAAAGGGAATCATAGCAGAGCGCCCGAACGTCACTGCAGAACAGCCACCGTTCGGGCGCCCATACGGCGCGAATTGCACACGCCGGCTTGATTGACTCGCATCGACGATTACTCGCCGTCGATGTCGGTCGCGACGGCCTCCTCAATAGCCTCGACGCCTTCGACCGACAGATCCTCTTCGCCGTGGCAGAACTTCTTATCGACCCAGCCGGTCAGAATCGGGGCCATGATTGCCGTGATGATGACGGCGGTGGCGATCTGCGCATACGCGGTGGGCGCAAGCTCGGCATAGCGTGGCGCGACCTCGGCGAGAGCAACCGGCGTGGTCATAGCCGTGCCGGCGATGGTGGAACAAGCCACGGCAGCCTTGCCGTTACCACCGCACAGGCGCTCGAACGCAAAGGTGATGGGACCGACGACAAACAGCGTGACAAGGCCCAGCAAGATGCCGGAAATACCACCGGCGATGAAGCTCGAAAGGCTCATGGACGCACCGAGCTGAAAACCAATTACAGCGATCGCGGGATTGGCGCCGGGAACCAGCAGGTTCTTGATAAACGGGAACAAGTTGCCCAGAACCATGCCGATAACGAGCGGCAAAATGGAGCCGATGATAGTACCGACAGGGATGTTGGCAAGACCCGAAACACCAAGGATGATCATCGTGACGGCGGGGCCGGCCGTAAAGAACAGGATACCGACGGCGCCCTGCTCGGACTCATCGCCGAACTCGCCCATGATGCCCGTATAGAGCGCCATGTTGCAAAACGTAATGCCGCCGATGATAGACACGGAGCTCAGACCCAGGAAGTTGTCGTTAAAGAAATATGCCACTCCTAGGCCGAGAGTCGCTGCGACGACCAGCTTGGGAATCAGCACGACGATGCCGGTCTTGATGGCGCCCGGCGTGGACTTGAAGCTGATGCCGGCGCCCACAAACAGCAGGATCGCGGCGACGATGGTATTGGAGCCACCGCGGCAGGCAGCCGTAAAGAAGCCGCCGATCTCAAAAACCTGCGGGCAGAAGGTGTTGAGCAAAAGACCGACGATCATCGGATAGATCATGATGTCGCCCGGAATGCGCGGGACCTTGAATTTCTTTTGCTCGTTGGTGGTTGCTTCCTGTGCCATGAAACCCCATTTCCGCTGACGGGGTACAAAAGCCCACGTCACGCTTTGCTACAGTAAAGTTTGACCATGGTACCAGAAGAAATAGACCAGCTCGGTGAAAAATCCGACAAGTTGGGATGGAACGAGATTCGGCGCCCGCGACGCCACCCCTATATAAGGCTCAAGACAATATAGAGTACGATGCCCGAGACGCAGCACCACAGCATCGATTTTGTCTTGACCGCCACGACCACGACGCCGGCGGCCGCAATCCAGGGAACCAAGGCAGGCCAGAGTCCTGCGTCGAACGCGCCGGGGCTCACCAAGTCGTTGGCGACCAGCGCGGCAAAGGCAGCGGGCGGGATATAGCCCAGGGCCTCGGTAATGCGGGGCGACAGGGTCCGCCCGCGCAAGGCGAACGCCGGCGCGATGCGAAAGAACGCGATAGCAGCCCACGACGACAGCCACAGAACCAAGAACTCGTTAACGGGCATCGCGGGCACCTCTTCCGTCAAATACAGCATCGCACGCCAACGCAATGGCAATGCCGGCCACGACGCTTGCCGGCACGGCAATATTCGTGAGGCCCAAGAACTTGCATACGGCGACGGACACCGCGCCCGAAACCGCCGCGACAACGTTGCCGCGCGACAGCCGCTGCGAAAAGAGCAGGCAGATAAAGAGTGAGGTGCAGACAAAGGCCGCAATGGCGGTGGGAACATCGACAACGGCGCCGACGATGGCGCCCGTCGTACACGAAACGCCCCATGTTGCGATAAGGATCACGTTGAGCACGAAGGACTCACGCGGGCCCCAATCCTCCCCTTCAACCAACTTGGCAAGCGAGATGCCGTATGCCTCCTCGGTAAGTGTCGCGGCAACAGCCAGCGTCTGACGCTTCGAGGCACCCCTCAGATGCGGTGCGATCGATGCCGAGTAAAGCGCAAAACGCGAGGAGATGGCGGCAACGCTCGCGATAATCGAAGGTGCCGGTACACCCGCCAGCCAAAGATTGCAGATCATAAACTGGCCGCTGCCCGTCACAAACGTACTGCTTAGAGCAAAGACCATCCAGGGCTCCATTCCCGTCTGCCCCATGATCATTCCGCACGGCGCGCCTATTGCAACATAGGTAAGCATCACTGGCCAGACGGTTCTAACGATTTTGAGCACCATACGCTTCTCATCCTGACAAGGTCTCCGAGCCGCATGTAGCGACACGGCAGAATCATCATCCGGCAGCAACCGAGTTCACCTACAATTGCCACCGGATCGAAAGACACAACTTTTTAGGAAGTCATTATGACAGCTATCGATCGAGACCGGGCGCGCGCGGCCTTCAAAAGCTACACCGATGCCTACGACGCCACCAACCCACGCATCGCGCTCAAAATCGAGCATACGTACCACGTGGCCGAGGCATGCGATGCCGTAGCGCGCGAGCAGGGCTGGTCGTCAGAAGATATTGACCTGGCATGGCTTTGCGGCCTGCTACACGATATGGGCCGCTTTGAGCAGCTGCGACGCTGGGACACCTTTAAGGACGCCGAGAGCATGAGCCATGCGGCGCTGGGCATCGAGGTCCTCTTTGGCGAGAATCCCGCCGATGCACCCGCCGTAACGAGCATCCGTGACTTTATCGATGACCCGGCAGAAGATGAGCTCATCCGAGCGAGCATTGCCTATCACAGCGATTTCCGTCTACCCGCGCAGCTCGACGAGCGCACGCGGAGCTTCTGCGATATCGTGCGCGATGGCGACAAGATCGACATTATGCGCACCATCGCCGACAGCACTGTCGACACTATCCTCAAGGTGGACGAGAAGACGTTTCTCGGCAGCCGTTTCTCGTCGCCGACACTTGCCGCCTTTGACGAGCACCGCTGCGTCGCACGCGATGAGCGCGATGAGCCCGCCGACTTCTTGGTGGGGCTTATCTGCTTTATGTTTGAGCTCGTCTATCCAGCAAGCCGCGCGCTGGCGCGCGAACAGGGCGATATCCACCGCCTGCTCGACGCGCCCTTTGGCATTACGCGGCCCTTTACCGACCCCGCCACGCAGGCAACTTGGAGCCGCCTAAAGGACGAGATGCGCGACTGGCTGGCGCGCGCCTAGCGCTCAAGCTGGGCCAGCAGCTCCTCGACGACCTCGACGGCGTCCCCAACAACCTTGTACTGGGCAGCACCGAAAATGGGGGCATCCGGGTCCTCGTTGATGGCGATGATGCACTCCGCCCCACCGATGCCGGCAAGATGTTGGATGGCGCCCGAAACACCGATACTCACGAGAAGCCTGGGCGAAACCGATACGCCCGTCTGGCCAATCTGGTGGCGATACTCCAGCCAACCCGCCTCCACGA
Organism: uncultured Collinsella sp.; assembly: GCA_900542895.1. GTDB lineage: Bacteria > Actinomycetota > Coriobacteriia > Coriobacteriales > Coriobacteriaceae > Collinsella. The sequence continues at coordinate 12,712 of UQPL01000023.1, forward strand.
CGGGACGCGTGCAACCAAGCTCGGCACCCAGAGCCTCGGCGAGCCTTCGCATCAACGGCAGGTTTTTCTTGGAACCAATGCCGCGACCCACCACGACCAGGCGCTCGGCATTGGCGATCGAGGGCTGCTGTCCCCACTCCTCGGCGGGAATCGAGATCTCGACACGAGCCTTAACGTCTTCCGCAAGCATCACCTGGGTGATCGCGCCGGAACGGCCGTAGTCGAAGTCGGGCGCCTTAAAGATGCCGGGACGAACCGTTGCCATCTGCGGACGGTGGTTGGGGCAAATGATGGTGGCCATCAAGTTGCCGCCAAACGCCGGGCGCGTCTGCTGCAGTAGGCCCGACTCCGCATCCATCGAAAGCACGGTGCAGTCGGCCGTAAGACCCGTCTGCGAACGCACGGCAACGCCGGGTGCCAGTTCGCGACCAAAAGCGGTCGCACCATATAGGATGGCCTCGGGTTTGCGTTCGGCTACCAAATCGCAGATCAAGCGGGCGTAGACCTCCGCATCGTTTTGGCGCAGGCGCTCGTCGCGACAGGCCAGGACTTCGTCGGCGCCCGCGCAAACCAGATGCTCCAGGTCCCCAAGCGAGCCCTCGGGGCTCATGCCGACCAGTGCCACCAGACGGCAGCCGCGAGCATCGGCAAGCTCGCGCCCCTTGCCCATGAGCTCGTAGGCCACGGGAGCCACGGCATCGTGCTCGTCAGTCTGCACGAAGACCCAAATGTCTCGATATGCATCAAGGTCCACCGCACCAGCGGCCTCGTCACGCTCGATCGAGATAGCGTTGACGGGGCAGGCGTCGACGCACCCACCGCATAGGATGCAGCCGTCAGTTACGCGGGCGCATCGGTTGGGTCGCTCGCCTTCCACTACGATGCCGCCCGAGGCACAGGCGCGAACGCAGCGACCGCAGCCGATACAGGCTTCGCTATCGATAATCAGTCCGCTCATCTATGCCATCCCCTCGATAATCTTGGCAAGTTTTACCGCCTGCTCGGACGCCGTTCCCTCAACGGCCTCGCACGTTTGATCACGGTCGGGCACAAACGAGCGCACGACCTGCGTCGGTGATCCGGCAAGGCCACAACGCGAGGGATCGGCGTTCGCGTCGGCGGCACTGACCACGCGCACGTCCGCCTCCTCCGCCGCGCGAATACCGGCAATACTCGGCATACGCAACTGGCCAATCTCCTTGGCAGTCGTCATCGCGCACGGCATCTCCAGGTACACCGTCTCCTCGCCGGCGTCACAGCCGTGGACAAGCGCCAGCGAGCCGCAAGTCGTAAAGCCCGCGCTCTGCACGCAATTCACGTCGGTCACGCAGGGAATCTCAAATGCTCCGGCAAGCTCGGGACCAATCTGGGCCGTATCGCCGTCAACTGCCATCTTGCCGCAAATGAGCAGGTCAAAGTCATCGTCGAGCGCCTCGATGCCACATTTGAGGGCATAGGTGGTAGCCAGGGTATCGGCACCCGCAAAGGCGCGATCGGTTAGCAACAGCGCGTCATCGGCGCCGCGGGCGATGCAGTCGCGCAGCAGCGACTCGGTCGCGGGGATGCCCATCGACACCACCGTCACGCGCGCATCCATACCAAAGCCGATAAAGTCGTCCTTCAGCGCCAGCGCGCATTCCAAAGCGCTCGCATCAAAGGGATTAATGACCGCCTGCTTGCCGTCACGCACGATGGTATTGGTTTTGGGGTCCATCTTGACCTCGGTGCTTCCCGGCACCGCCTTGACGCACACCACCATATGGAATTCGCTCATCTTCACGCGCCCCCTTTCTGGACAAGTTCATCCAAGAGCTTCTCCGAAAATAGGTTGCCGCGGCCGAGCTGTCCAGCAGGGTCGAGTTGGAGCTTGAGCCGAGCCGATTCGACCATGGCCTCGTGGCCGTACATCGTCTCCAAGAAGCCCGCCTTGATCTTGCCGACGCCGTGTTCTGCGGAGACGGCACCGCCCATGACCGTGACCTCGGAAGCCCACTGGGCAAAGAGTTCTCCGCCGCGGCGATAATCCTGCGCATCGCGCGGCAGAATGTTCACATGCAGATGGTTGTTACCGATGTGCCCCCAGGCGGCAGATTCAAGCCCACTTTCGGCCAACGTGCGGCGATAAAGGGCGATGACATCGCCCAAGCGTGCGTTGGGCACCGACATGTCCGAGCCCAGTTTGGTAATGGTGGGGTTCGTGCGGCGGCGCTCGTCGATGAGCATGTTGACGCTCTCGGGAACCGCGTGGCGGAAAAACCGCTGGCATTCGCGATCGACTTCGGTGCGCGCGACCCATGTCGCATCGTCGCTGCCGCCCGCAAGTTCTAGTACCCACCCCAAGTGATACAGCTCCTCAGTCGCCTGAACTTCGTCGTCGCAGTCGAGCTCCACGTAGACACAGACCTTGGCCTCTTTGTCGAGCGCCGGCAGCGAGGCAAACGCTGTCGACTGCTCGCGCTGGCGACGTAGAATATCCAGGGCGCCAGCGTCGAAGTACTCGATGGCAGCCGCATGGGACAGGACGGGACGCACGGAATCGGTAAAGGACACGGCCTTGTCTTCGCTATCGAAAAAGCAGCTCACACCCCAAACGACCGCAGGCGCCGCCTGCAGGGCGATCTCGAGCTCGGTAATGACGCCGAGTGTGCCGCACGCACCGATAAAGAGGTCGATGGCGTCCATTTCGTCCGCAACGAAAT
>UQPL01000024.1:0-15262 GCA_900542895.1 uncultured Collinsella sp.
CTGCGCATGTCTCGTGGGCTCGGAGATGTGTATAAGAGACAGGGTACGGTATGTAGCTCGGGGATGAAGCCATGAATCTAAAAACCGCCAAGCGTCGAAGGAAAAGGTTAGAAGAACGCCATGCGCAAAGGGCATAGCCGAACCATAATACTCGACCAAGGGGGTGCATGTAATTGCACGCAGCGATAATCACGCGCTTACCAGATATTGGGATGTTGTCGATGGCTTGTCGGGATGCCGGCGGGGATCCATATGGACTGTATGGTGATTTTCGGCAAAAGAAAACCACCCCCCACGTTACGAAAATGAACCCACCTAAAACAGGTGGGTGCCCTCATCGACTGTTCCAGCGTCCTTAACAACGAAGGATACCTGTACTAGGTACGACTGTGTGGGCTCCCTAAATAAACGCGACGGTTCACCCAGTTGCTCCGCGGGGGGCGGAATACCTACATCATAAAGCGGCACTTTATCGATTCCAGTCTTGACATTACAAAAATCGTGTCGGACGATTACGGCGCCTTAGGGACGGAGCCGTCTACGCGGTCTGGCCCTTTACGTTTGAGCTGCTGAATCGTTGTTTTGGAGCATGTTTTTATGCCGACGTCGTTGACCGAACTTTTTTCGCCCGCCTGCCATTTGTGTCCGCGCCGTTGTGGTGCGGCGCGCGATGAGGGCGCGCGCGGCGTATGCGGTGCTAACGACACGCTCAGGGTGGCCCGCGCGGCGCTTCATATGTGGGAGGAGCCGCCTATCTCGGGCGAGGCCGGTTCGGGCGCGATCTTCTTTAGCGGTTGCTCGCTTAAATGCATCTACTGCCAGAACCACGAGATCTCGACCGGCAATTTTGGCCTTGAGATTTCGCCTGAGCGCCTGGTCGAGATTATGCTGGAACTGCAGGACCAGGGTGCCAACAACATCAATTTGGTGACGGCGACGCACTATGCGCACCTGTTGCCTGCCGCGATTGCCGCGGCACGGGCGCGCGGGCTGGTCATCCCAATTGTCTACAACACGAGCGGTTATGAGCGCGCGAGTGCCGTGGCGGCGCTCGGCGACCTGGTCGATGTGTGGCTCACCGACTTTAAATATGCCGATGCCGGGCTTGCGCAGTCGCTCTCTCATATAAAGGATTACCCGCGTGTGGCCGTGTCGGGCCTGGCCCAGATGGCGCGCGAGATCGAGCGCCGCGGGGGAGAGTTGGTGGACGACGAGGGGCTCATGAAGCGCGGCATCATCGTGCGCCACTTGGTACTGCCGGGGCATGCGGATGACTCGTGCCGCGTGTTAGACCTGGTGTGGCAGACGGTGGGCGACGTGCCGATCTCGGTCATGAACCAGTACACGCCCAATGCGCTTATGCGCGAACAGGGCGGCGACCTGGCGCGTGCCGTGACGCGCGAGGAGTATGAGCAGGTGCTCGACCATGCCGACGACTTGGGCTTTACGACGATGTTCTGGCAAGAGGGCGGCGCGGTAGACGAGAGCTTCACCCCGGCCTTCGACACCACCGGTGTTCTTACCAGCGCAAAGTAGTGCGTTCGTCGATGATTTTTCTGGGACGGGGATTAAATAATCATCGAGAGGATCGCCTGTTCGAGAAGTTGTCAAAATAGCCGCGCTCCAAAAAGACTGGTTATTGGGCGTTGACAGTTGGCGAGCCGTAGGTAAAATATCGACTTGTCCTGGGGACGTAGCTCAGTTGGGAGAGCGCTGCCGTCGCATGGCAGAGGCCGAGGGTTCGACTCCCTTCGTCTCCACCCTTGGATTTGATAAGCCGCTGACATTGTGTCGGCGGCTTTTTTAAAAGAAAGGGCTATACCATGGCCGAGCTTGAGTCCCAACCATTGTCCGACGAGGAGCGCGCCGAGTTGGAAGAGCTCCGCGCTGAGAAGGCCCGCCGCGAGGCTCGGGAAGAGGCCCGTCGCGAGCGTGAGGAGCTGGCTGCCCTGCGCGCCGAGCGTGCGAAGGCCGAGGAGGTCGCCTCGAACGCCGCATCCGAGCGCAAGCCCGCGCCCGCACCCAAGCCCGCTGCTGCGAAGCCTGCACCTGCCGCGCCCAAACCTCAGCCTAAAAAGGCCGCTCGTCCCAAGTCCGTCGAGCCCAAGCCGAGCCGTGACGAGATGACCTTTGCCCAGCGCATGGTTACCTCCAAGGAGCCTACGGGCGAGAACGAGATCCCTGGCATGGCGCCGGCTCAAAAAATCATCATTGTCCTTGCCCTCATCGCGTTTGTCATCTTTATGGGCTACACGATCCTGACCAGCATGGGCCTGCTCTAACCGATTTGCATCGGGCGTCATGTCCGCAAGCTCTGCTCTCGTCCAACCTTCAAATTCTGCACCACACATTCGAAAGGTCGCCCCATGGCTTTGACCGACATCTCTCATCCCACCGACATTGCAATGCTCACCGATCTGTACGAGCTCACTATGGCCCAGGGCCTGTGGGAGAGCGGCAAGGCCAATGAACAGGGTTGTTTTACCGCGTTTTACCGCGACCATCCCTTTGGCAGCGCCTATGCCGTCATGTGCGGCACCGCCGAACTGCCCGAGCTGGTCGAGAACCTTCGCTTTACGGCCGAGGATATCGACTACCTCGCCTCGCTCCAGGCCCCTGCCGGCGGCGCGATGTTCAAGCCTGGATTCCTTGACTACCTGCGCGATTTTCGTGCGCATGTAAACATTGACGCCGTCCCCGAGGGCGAGCTCGTCTTTCCGCGCGAGCCCATGGTGCGCGTCACCGGTCCTGCGCTCGAGTGCCAGCTGCTTGAGACGGCGCTGCTCAACATCGTCGGGTTTCAGACGCTTGTCGCCACCAAGACGGCGCGCGTGGTGCTCGCCGCCGACGGTCGCCCTGTGGCGGAGTTTGGCCTGCGCCGAGCCCAGGGTCCCGATGGCGGCCTGGCCGTCGCGCGCGCGAGCTACGTCGCCGGCTGCTCCTCTACGTCCAATGTGCTCGCCGGCCGCCGCTACGGTATTCCCGTCTTTGGCACGCATGCGCACAGCTGGGTGATGAGCTTTGACTCCGAGCTCGAGGCCTTTCGTGCGTTTGCCAAGTCGAGTCCCAAGAACTGTACGCTGCTCATCGACACCTATGACGTGCGCGAGGGCTGTGAACATGCCATTACGGTTGCCAAGGAGATGGAAGCGGTGGGCGAGCGCCTGTCGGCCATTCGCATTGACTCGGGTGACCTCGCCAAGCTCTCCAAGTATGTGCGCGGCCGTTTTGATGCCGAGGGCCTGCCCTATGTGGGGATCTCGGTTTCCAACGATCTTGACGAGTATACGATTCAGTCACTGATCGACCAGGGCGCGCCCATCGATAGCTTTGGCGTGGGCACCAAGCTCGCGACCTGCTACGACCAGCCGGCGTTGGGCGGAGTGTACAAGCTTTCCGCCCGCCGTGTGAGCGAAACAGACCCGTGGACGCCGGTGGTCAAGCTCTCCGAGCAGCCCTACAAGCGCACGATCCCGGGTGTGCAACGCGTGCGCCGTTATTACGACGGCTTTGGCGGCCCGGTCTGCGACATGATCTACGACGAGGACCATCTGGCGGGGGAGGGCGCCGCGCGCGGCAATACCCTCGTGGCCGTGAACGATGCCGCCCTGGTGACCGACGTGTCCGAACTTGAGTATCGCGAGCTGCTGGTGCCGATCGTGCGCGATGGCAGTGCGGTGGCTCCGCGTGAGAGCATCCAGGACGCGCGCGAGCGCTGTGCTTGGGCGCTCGATCATCTGGACGCAGCTTTCAAGCGCTTCCTGTACCCGCAGACCTATGTGGTGGGCATGGAGCAGGGCCTGGCTCAGGTGCGCGACGAGCTCGTGCGCAAGAACATGGCCGCGGCCTCTGCCTTTCCCTGGGCAAAATGATCCGCATGCGACGGAGGAAAACGTATCATTTTCTCGCTCGCCCGTTCGCCCGTTCGCTGAACAGTCGATTGGTTTGACGTATGACGACTTCTTATAAAACGATGGTGGTAAAGATCGGTTCGTCCACGGTGGTGGGCGCCGACGGCAAGGTCAACCGCGCCTTTATCGGCGGGCTTGCCGATCAGGCCGCAGCGCTGCGCAAGCTCGGCTGGCGTCTGGTCGTGGTGAGCTCGGGCGCTATTGCCTGTGGCTATCCCGTGTTGGGCTTCGACCGCAAGCCGGTCGGCGACCTTCCGAGCCTGCAGGCCTGCGCCTCGGCTGGTCAGTGCATCATCTCGTCGGCCTACGACGAGGAGTTCCATGCGCGCGACCTGCTCACCTCGCTCGTGCTGCTCACGCGTCACGACACGGCGCGTCGCACGTCCTACCTGCACGCGCGCGACGCCCTGCTGCGTCTGGTGGAGCTGGGCGTGGTGCCGGTCGTCAACGAGAACGACACCGTTACCGTCGACGAGATCAAGTTTGGCGACAACGACACACTGGCGGCGCTCGTGAGCTGCCTGGTATCTGCCGATCTGTGCGTGACGCTCTCGGACATCGATGGTCTCTATACTGCCAATCCGCATGAGGACCCCACGGCCGAGTTTGTTCCTGTCGTGCATAAGATCGATGCCAAGATTATTGCCTCGGCGGGCGATTCTTCCACATCGGTGGGCACGGGCGGCATGATTACCAAGATCCGCGCGAGCCGCATCCTGATGACGGCGGGCATTCAGAGCGTGATTTGCTCGGGCGAGGAGCCCGATGCGCTCGTGCGCCTCGCCCGCGGCGAGAGCGTGGGCACGCTGTTCGATCCGCCGGCTGAGCGTCTGGACATCGCACCCCGCAAACTGTGGATCGCGCTGGGCGACAAGGCACATGGGTCGGTGACGGTTGATGATGGTGCTGCGAAGGCGCTGGTTAGCCGTGGCTCTTCCTTGCTTGCGGTGGGTATTCGCGAAGTCGATGGCCAGTTTGCCGAGGGCGATGTGCTCGATGTGTGCGATCCGAGCGGTATGGTCGTCGCCCGCGGTATCGCCGAGGCCGATTCGGACGTGCTGGAACTTGCTGCCGGTCGCCGCCAAGACCAGATTGCCAGCAACCGCCTGCTGGCAGACCTGGCCGAGAAGCCCGCGATCCACCGAGATAATTTGATCGTCTTCGCCTAACGGGTCGACGCTGCGCGCCGCCCAGAGCGACAATTTGTCATTCAAAAGGCGAGGCATGACCATCAGGTCTATGCCTAACCAATTGACGCTGCAAACGCCCCTAAGCGGCAATCTGACGTTCAATCGTCGGGCATGACCAAAAGGTCAATGCCCTCCTCTTTCACGTCACCTTGTCCGCTTAGGGGCGTTTTCGCTTTTCGTCCTCTTTCTGCAATGACTTCATTAACCTGGCACTTGGGGACGTTCCCTTTGTGCCGGCACTTTGGGACACTCCTTTGCTAGAAGATCTGGCGCAGGTCTCCGCGGTTGAGGGCTTCGTCGAAGAGGTGCTTGAACACCACGCTGCCGTGCAGGCCGTCGTGCTCGAACTCGTTGGTCACCCAGGCATGCGAGTTGCCCACGCGGCTGAGCGTATCGAGCTGCAGGCCCGAATCCACGTACATGTCGTCGAAATACACCGCGGCCTGCAGGGGCACCTCGTTGCACGCCAGTCGCTGCGGGTCGTAGATCTTGTCCCAGCTGGTGTCTTCCATCAGCAGGTCCATGGCGGGCTTGAAGGGCTTGAGCTCGGGCATCTGCTCGAACATCCACGGGAACATGGCCTCGCCGGTAAACATGAGCGGGCGCGCGAGGGTGTCGAACTCGGCGCGGTGTGCCTTCTCTTCGGCCGCGGCCCAACCAATGGGCATAGTGTCGCCGTCGGCGTATATGAACTCCTGCAGCGTCCAGTACAGCGGATTCGTGCGCGTGTTGGTGCGCTCGAAGGCGCGCATCAAAAAGCTGTCAGATACCGAGGCGCCGCAGGTCAGCGTGCCGTCGCCGTCAACAAAAGCGTGATCGATAATCCAATGCATACGCTCAAAGCTCGGCTTCATGCCAAAGTCGCTGCCCATGAGCTGTAGGCGCTCGACCGTCATCGGCGAGCCGTCGGGCAGCACGGGCTTCTGTGCCTCGAGCGCATCGGCCAGGGCTGCCACGCGCTCGACGTCGGCGGGGTAGCGGTCGTAATACTGCTGCGTCTTGGCGGCCATGCGCGGGAAGGTGTGCGCGTAGACCTCGCTGGCGCTCGCCGGCACGTGGGGGATGCCGCCGCAGGTAAAGCTCGCCGCCACGCCCTCGGGGAAGAGCGACAGATAACTCAACGTCAAAAAGCCGCCGTAGCTCTGGCCGAGCGTGACCCAGGGCTTGCCGCCAAAGCCCACCAGACGCAGGTACTCAAAATCGCGCACGATGGAGCTGGCGAGGTGGCGCTTGAGGAAGTCAGCCTGCGAGCGTGCGGCATCGGAGTCGGCCGCCGTCGCGCGCTCGCCCAGTGCGGCAATCGTGCGCCCGTCTACACAGCTGCTGCGCCCGGTGCCGCGCTGGTCGGGCAGGACGACGCGGAAGTGCTTGACGGCCTCCTCGATCCAGCCGTCGCTTGTGGGCGACAGCGGACGCGGGCTCTCACCGCCGGGGCCGCCCTGCAAAAACAGGAGCAGCGGCAGATCGTCGTTGATGCGGTCGGGCGCGCAAACCACGCGGTAGAAGAGCTTGATGCTCTCGGGCGCGCCGGCGATTGGTGCCGGCATAGCGCCGCGGCGCATGGTGCTACCGACGGCCAAAAGCATCGGCTCCAGGCCGCGCCAGTCAAGGGGGACGTCGATGCTGTGGTCCTCGACGTAAAGGCCGGGGACGTGGTACGAAGTGATGAGGGCCATGTGAGTCTTCCGTTCGTTGCGGTGTTTCGGGTTGACCAATTCTACCGCCGCGGGCGAGGCCATGCGCAAATCGGCTACCATGGTTGCAAACTTCTAGGAGAAAGGGCCGCCCATGTCGGTCGATATAGCCACGTATGTCCACGATCTTGCCGTTGCCGCCAAGGCAGCGTCGGCCTCGCTTGCCACGGCGAGCGATGAGCAGCGCCAGGAGGCCGTGCGCGCCATGGCCGCAGCACTGCGCAACGGTGTCGACTCCATCGTTGCCGCCAACGAGCTCGATATGTCCGCCGCGCGCGATGCGGGCACTTCGGCCGGTCTGCTCGACCGTCTGCTGCTGACGTCCGAGCGCGTCGAGGGCATGGCCGCCGGCCTGGAAAAGCTCGCCGAGCTGCCCGACCCCGTGGGCCGCGTGCTCGACCACCGCGTGCTTGCAAGCGGCGTGGACCTGACCCGCGTGAGTGTGCCGTTGGGCCTGGTCGCCATGGTCTACGAGGCGCGCCCCAACGTGACGGCCGACGCCGCGGGCATCTGCATCCGCACCGGCAACGCCTGCATTCTGCGCGGCGGCTCGCTGGCCTATCACTCGTGTGCCATGATCGCCGAGCTGCTGGCCGATGCGCTCGAGGCCAAGGGCTTCCCGCGCGAGGCCGTGTCGATGATCGAGTCCACCGACCGCGAGGCCACTGGCGAGCTCATGAAGCTCCGCGGTATTGTCGACGTACTCATTCCGCGCGGCGGTGCAGGCCTGATCCAGCGCTGCGTGCGCGAGTCGCTTGTGCCGGTGATCGAGACGGGCACGGGCAACTGCCACATCTACGTGCATGAATCCGCCGACTTTGATAAGGCGCTCAACATTATCGTTAATGCCAAAACCCAGCGCGTAGGCGTGTGCAATGCCGCCGAGTCGCTGCTGGTCGACCGTGCTGTGGCCGATGCGTTTTTGCCCGCGGTCGTTGCCGTGCTGCACGACCACGGTGTGCTCATTCACGGCGACGAGGTCACGTGCGCCGCGTGCGCCGACGCCGGCTTTGTAGAGGGCGATGACTACGTCGCCGCGACTGAGGAGGACTGGGGTCGCGAGTACCTGGCGCTCGAGATGAGCGTGAAGGTCGTGGCAAACGAGGACGAGGCCATCGCACACATCAACCGCTACGGCACGATGCACTCCGAGGCCATCGTTGCCGAGGACACGGATGCTTGCGAGCGCTTCCTGGATGCGGTCGATGCCTCGGCCGTATATGCCAACGCCAGCACGCGCTTTACCGACGGCGGCGAGTTTGGCCTGGGCGCCGAGATCGGCATCTCGACCCAAAAGCTCCATGCCCGCGGCCCCTTTGCCGCCGAGGCCCTCTCCACCTACAAATACAAGCTCCGCGGCACCGGCCAGGTCCGCCCCTAAACCTACCAAAAAGGGACAGGTTTATTTTGGCAGGTTTTATCTGCGGTTTTGCCGGGCGACGCGTTCGCCCGGCTTTTTTCTCCGTATGCCTTTTCTGCCTTTCGGCTTGAGCCGCGGCGATATACGATAGTGACACCGTGTCCTAGCACCGACTCACCTGGAGGTATTGCCATGTCTCAGACGCTTTCCGCCGGAATCACCCGTGACCGTGCGTTCGAACTGCTCAACGAGCACAACAAAGATCCGTTCCACATCACCCACGGCGAGACGGTCGAAGGCACCATGCGCTACTTTGCACGCGAGTTCGACCCCGAGAACGAGGAGTTTTGGGGTATCGTCGGCCTGCTGCACGACTTGGATTGGGAGGAGCATGAGGACGACCCCGTGAACCACACCATCTATGCTGCCAAGATTCTGGAGGGCGAGGGCGCATCGCCCGAGCTCATCCGCGCCATCCAGACGCACACGTCCGATTTCAACGCCTCGCTGCCCAAGCCCGAGTCGCAGATGGAGAAGATCCTATTTGCGTGCGACGAACTTACCGGCCTGATCGGGGCCGCCGTTATCATGCGTCCGAGCAAAAGCGTCATGGACTTTACGACCAAGTCGCTCAAGAAGAAGTTCAAGGACAAGCGCTTTGCCGCCGGCTGCTCGCGCGACGTGATTACGCAGGGCGCCGAGATGCTGGGCTGGGAGCTCCCCGAGCTTTTCGACCGCACCATCGCGGCCATGCAGTCCTTCGCGCCCGACCGCGACACCTTCCAGGCCTAACCTGCCAAAAAGGGACAGGTTTTTTTGGTAGGTTTTATCTGGGAAAACGCTTCCGTTGGACGTTATTCAGCGGAAGCGTTTTCTGTTTGACATGGTGACGTTGGCGAATGGCGGCGCCTCGCGGCAGGCAGCTGCGCTTCGCCGTACTCGTAACTCGGCAAGCGCGACGCTAGGACGCGTTCTTGATAATCCATGTCCCCAGTCCGGTCAACAGCTGAACCTGCCTAACCGTTAACCCTTCTTTTCGAAGCGCGAGAATCGCCTCATTGCGAAGTGGCTTGGAGACGGATTTGAGTTCCGTCGGAGCACATCCTGCGACACTCTGCACGATTGCCGTGCCAAATTCGCATAGATCTTCCTCGCGAACCTTGGCTGTTGCGCTGGGGCGATAGGGAAGCGACGGCGCACTTTCCATGAGCTGAAGGTATGAGCGAGGTGTTGGGAATAAAACACCGACAACGCTGCCGGTGACATGCGGCCGTGACCTGGCGCTCATTAGATACTCGCGATGGCTGCTCCAGGGATATTCGTCATATGCCGCCAGTCCTGCTTTTTGTGGATTCAGATGAATGTATCGAATTGCCTCGAGTAAATATACTTCCGACTTAATGGGCGAATCCCAAAACCGCTCCTGAAACACGTGGCCGATATGTCCCGTCCGCGCATTGTACCTGCCCGCATACGATACGGCTACCGCGTGCATCGCGTCGCTCTTGCGGTCGTCCGGATCGTCGATGAGCAGATGAATGTGGTTTCCCATAAGGCACCAAGCGATAAGCTCGATATTGTGTTTGGGGAGAATCGCATCGAGGATCTGAAGCATGGCGATTCGGTCCTCGGCATCGTCAAACAGCAATTGCCCTCCGTTTCCACGCAACGTGACGTGGAAATAACCGGTTGGTGACTTTGAACGAGGTTTTCTCGGCATGGCCCCTCCTTTAGCTTGGATGGGCTGAAGATACCTCATTCGGAGGCTTCGGTTGTCGAGATTCAGTTCACCGACCATAGCTGCTACCTGCCGAAATGTTATTGCGTTTTCAAATTGATGCTTTTTAATGGTAATTGAACAAGACGGGCGCGCTTGTTGTGGATGCGGGCGTTAGTTGCGTCGATCTGGACGGTCCCCCTCGCATGATGTCATCGCAAATGGGCTTCACGCATTTCTACGGCGATAGAAAAATGGCCGGGCGCTCACAAACAAAACGGAGAACTCGGCCATTTACTGATTGTTTGTTGACGTTTGGCCAGATAAAACCTGCCAAAATAAACCTGTCCCTTTTTGGCAGGTTAGTTGAGGGCGGCTTGGGCTAGGCGGGCTTCGGCGGCCTCCTCGGTGACGCCAAGGGCCACGGCGAACTCCTCGATGGAGCGGCGCTTGGCTTCCTTGAGTACGCGCATGTAGTAGGAGCTGGGCTTTTTATCAGCTTCCTCGGCCTGGCGAATGCGGTGCATCATGGTCTTTGCCACGCGGACCGTCTCGGGCGCACCCAGCTTGAGCTGCTGCTTAAAGTGCGTCTCCTCAAGTGAGCTGTTGCGCTCGGTAAAGGTGTCGCACTCCAGCTCGTCATAGTGGCTCAGCAAGTGCTCGGCATCTTGCTGCGAGATGGCGGCATGCAGACGGTCGGCCTGCGCCACGGGGTACATGAGGATCGTCTGCGCATGTCCCTGCTTGGTCTCGAGCAGCAGCATGGGCTGCGGTGTGTCGTCCCTAAAACCGACGACGGTGCAGACTCCCTGGCCCGGATGAATGACGTGTTGACCGATTGAGAACATGCTACCTCCAACTTATACGAATTTACGTATGTCTAGAATAACACGCTGACGTGCGCAAGCCCTTACTTTATGCAGGAAAAGCACACAACTCTGATAGGTAAGAGTATTCGATAAAAGACGCAGCTCATTCACACCTTTATGCATTTTCAATGCGTGCATAATTTGCAGGCAGACTGGCATCTTTGAGTGACTCCATACAAGCTGTAGTCAATTTTGTGCATATGCAATATCTATTAGTTTTACCCTGCGACAGTAGCTACTGCTTGTGATAGAGTGCTACAAACTCTGGCTTTTGCCCTACGAGTGACCAAGAGCTCGGGGGCTTTAACACAAGGAGGACCTATGCCCGAGAAGATTGAAGAGCTGGTACGCGCTGCGCTTGCTGCGGCCCAGGAGGCCGGCGACCTTTCCGCATTTGAACTTGACGATTGCGCCATCGAGCGACCGGCTGACACTTCTCATGGCGAGTGGACCTCCACCATGGCCCTGAAGTCCGCCAAGCTGGCCCACTGCGCCCCGCGCAAGATCGCTGAGGCCGTCGTTGCCCATATGCCCGAGGACCCCGCGATCGAGAAGGTCGAGATCGCAGGCCCCGGCTTCATCAACTTCTACCTCTCCGTTGCCGTCAAGAATGCCATCTTTGGCGAGGCTCGCGAGAAGGGTATGGACTTCGCTAAGTCCAACGTCGGTGGCGGCCTGAAGACCCAGGTCGAGTTCGTTTCCGCCAACCCCGTCGGCCCCATGCACATCGGCCACGGCCGCTGGGCCGCGCTGGGCGACTCGCTCTGCCGCGTCATGGACCACGCCGGTTACGACATCCAGCGTGAGTTCTACATCAACGACCACGGCTCTCAGATGAACACCTTCGGCAACTCCATCAGCACGCGCTATATGCAGCTTGCCGACATCATCGCCAAGCAGGGCGTGGATATCGACGAGGCTCACAAGCTGCTGATCGCCGACCGCGACGCCTTTGTTGCCGACGAGAACGACGAACACCCTGAGACCCATCCGTATCAGGACAACTTTGCCGAGACCTTGGGCAAGGACTCCTACGGCGGCGACTACATCATCGACGAGGCTGCCGAGTTCTGGCGCACCGACGGCGACAAGTGGGTCAACGCCGATCCGCAGGAGCGCATGGAGAGCTTCCGCGAGCGCGGCTACGTAAAGATGGTCGACAACATGCGCGACCTCTGCCACGCCGTCAATTGCGACTTCGATCGTTGGTACTCCGAGCGTTCGCTGTACGTGAAGGACACCGAGGGCGAGACCGCCGGCACCTCTGCCGTCGACCGCGCTTTTGAGAAGCTCGACAAGATGGGCTACCTCTACACCAAGGACGGCGCCCTGTGGTTCCGCTCCACCGACCTGGGCGATGACAAGGACCGCGTCCTGATCAAGTCCGACGGCGAGTACACCTACTTCGCCTCCGACGTTGCCTATCACTGGGATAAGTTCCAGCGCGTCGACCACGTCATCGACATCTGGGGCGCCGACCACCACGGCTACATCGAGCGCGTCCGCTGCGTCTGCGACGCTCTGGGTTACCCCGGCAAGTTTGAGGTTCTGCTGGGCCAGCTCGTCAACCTGCTGCGCAACGGCAAGCCCGTCCGTATGTCCAAGCGCAAGGGCACCATGGTGACCCTGCAGGAGCTCGTCGACGAGGTTGGCTCCGACGCCGCTCGTTACACGCTCATCTCCAAGAGCTCCAACCAGATGGTTGACTTCGATATCGAAGCCGTCAAGAAGCGCGACAACTCCAACCCGGTGTACTACGTGCAGTACGCTCACGCCCGCGTGTGCTCCATCCTGCGCCGTGCCGCTGACGTTACGCCCGAGCAGGCTGACGAGATGGGCATGAAGGCCGTCGCCGCCAAGGCCATCGGTGAGAACGTCGATTACTCGCTGCTGACCGACCCGACCGAGCTCGCCCTTTCGCGTAAGCTCAACGAGCTCACCGACCTCATCGCCAGCTGCGCTCGCGACCGCGCCCCGTTCCGTCTGACGCACTTTGCCGAGGAACTCGCCGGCGACTTCCACAGCTTCTACGCTGCCTGCCAGGTTCTGCCGAGTGAGGGCCGTCCCGTCGACCCCGAGCTTTCGCGCGCCCGTCTGGCCGCTTGCGACGCCGTCCGCGTGACGCTCGCCCTGGTGCTCACCCTCGTTGGCGTTTCCGCACCCGAGCAGATGTAATCTGTGAGTCATTTGACCGTGTAGGTTCGGCTTTGCTGAGCCCTATAAGCCCGATCTCCATGCGGAGGTCGGGCTTTTTGCATAAACGCCGGCGTGTTGACGAATTTGGAACTGCTGGAAATACGAAACTATGCCGGGTTACTACGATGAATTGAGATATTCCAACCACGCCGGCTTTTCACTAAAAAGTGCAAGGCATCTACCTGCGGTTTTAGTTCAACAAGTTTCGGAGTGGTCGCGGTGAGAGATTCATCGTAGTAAACCGCCATAGTTTTGGCGGAGGCAGTCAGATTTATGGGTGTTAAACCAAAGAGTGTCCCTTTTGACTAGTCGTTTAAGAACGTCCCCAATGACTAAGTTGCAGGTGGCGGCGGTTGTGTTACACTAACGCTGCGTATATGACGCAAATATCTCGATACAGATCAATGATGTCCGTCGGTATTTGACGGAGCTAGACTGTTTAGCCGCCCTGAAGGTTTATGCAGGGAGCATGTGATCACAGGGCTTGAAAAGAAAGTTGAGCAAACACTGTGTCTGATCAACAGCAAGAAAACGAAATAACGACGACGCATGCCGCTCCCGCTGCACCGGTTGCGTCGGACCAGGTCGCGGCGCCCGCGCAAGCCTCGGCTCCTGAGACGCCTAAGGCTGCTTCGACGCCTACGCCTGCAGCGGCCGAGAAGGCCGTGCCTGCAACTGGTGAGGAGGCTGCTCCGGCAAAGCCCAAGCGCACGCGCCGCACGGCCAAGCCTGCCACTGACGGCGAGGAGGTCACCAAGCCCAAGCGCCGTACCACGCGCACGACGCGCGCCAAGCGCACCGTTGCAGCTGACTCCTCGGCGTCGATTTCCGATGAGGTCGCGCAGGCACGTGCGTTGGCGCAGATTAGCGAGGCTCAGGTGGTGCGCGCCCGCCGTCGTGCTGCCGAGCGTGAGGCCGCGGCTCTGACCGAGCTTGCAGCTCCGTCTGTGCCCGAGACGCCTGCCGCCACCGAGACCCCTGCCGCCGACCAGCCGACCGAGAAGCCGGTACCGCGCACACGCCGTCGCACGGCTGCTAAGGCCGAGCAGGTTGCTGAGCAGGTAACCCCCGAGCTCGCTGAGGCTTCGGTCCGTTCCGCGGCAGGGGAGGGCACATCGCCTGTTGAGCCCGCTGCGCCTGTCGAGGTCAGCGAAGTTCCCGTTGTCGATCCGGCTTTGCGCCCGCACCGTCGCGGTCGCAAGCCCAAGGCTTTCGTCGAGGCCGAGAAGGCCGCAGCCGCAGCCGCCGCCGCTCGGGATGCTGCGGCGACCGCCGAGTCTGCAACCGCTGCCGATGCGCCCGTCCAGGATGCTACGACTTCCGAGGCCGTTTCTGCCGATGTCGAGCCCGCCGACGTCCGTCCCGGTCGCAGCCGTCGCACTGCTGCTAAGCGCACGTCCAAGGCCAAGGCTGCCAAGAAGGGTGCGTCCGAGGATTCCGCCGAGACGACCGCCGATGCATCGACTGATGCCGCCGAGCCCCAAGACGTCGAACAGTCTGCGTCCGAGAAGCCCAAGCGCGGTCGCAAGAAGTCCGCTAAGGCCAAGGCCGCCGAGCAGCATGCCGAGGCCGAGCCGCAGGGCGATTCCAATGCCGAGGCCAGCGATGATGCTTCGGCTAACGAAGACGCCTCCGCAACCGATGGCGCCGCCCCCGTCGAGACCGAAGAGAGCGCTCGCCCCAACCGCCGTCAGCACAAGCGCAACGACGAGCGTAATGACCGCAACGAGCGCAAGGACGAACGCAACAACGACCGTCGCAGCCGTCAGCGCGATCGCAAACAGCGCAACAAGGAGCGCAACGCCGTCCCCACCGAGCCCACGCTTTCGCGTGAGGAGCTCGCTGCCATGAAGGTCGCCGAACTGCGCGAGAAGGCCAAGGAGTTCGAGATCGAGACGACCGGCAAGAAGAAGGCCGAGCTCGTCGAGGAGATCTACACTACCGCCGCAAAGGCCGAGGGTTTCCGCGATATCAAGGGCATTCTGCAGATTCGCCCAGACAGCTCCGGCATCATCCACGCCCATGGCTACATGAAGTCCAACGACGACGCCTTCGTGCCCGCATACCTCATCCGTTCCGCGCGTCTGCGCACGGGCGATGTCATCGAGGGCTCGCTGCGTCCTTCGCGCGGCGGCGACAAGCGCGCCGGCCTCGCCAAAATCACGACCGTCAACGGTCTGGACCCCGAGCAGATTCGCAACCGTCCCAAGTTCGGCGACCTCACCCCGGTCTATCCCAATGAGCCGCTGCGCATGGAGCACGGCAAGGACTCCATTACCGGTCGCGCCATCGACATCGTGTCGCCGATCGGCAAGGGTCAGCGTG
>UQPL01000025.1:0-15015 GCA_900542895.1 uncultured Collinsella sp.
CCTATGACGTTCTGATTCGTAGTCAGACCCTCTATCCAGCTGAGGTAACGCCGCAGCGCAAGACATATAAAACCACTTTAGCTTATTGGAGTCAAGCACAATCTCAAACTTTTTTGTGGAACGCAGTTTTGTCATGCTGCTCCGCATATACCGCTGTTCCCCGTACGATCGATTGGCTTTTCGATCACGTCGAACTTGGCATCAAGTTCCCTCAGGAGCGATCTCACCCGCTGGGCACAATCATAATCGGCAAACGAGATGCTCAGCATGCGCGCGACCTGGTTGGAAGTCCCAACTCCATAGAAGTGCTCCAGCGCCACAAGTCCCTCGTGCGTCACAAAGGTCTCGGCCACATGCGGCGACTCCTCAAAGCACCATTGTGTCAACGGACCCTCACTCGTCTGCCGAACCACCAGGCCGCCCATGCCAGACGGCTCACACGTTACAAGCAGGTACTCCCCGCCCTCGTCGCTCTCAAATAAAACCACCCGATTATCAAACAGCTCCATCGCGTCCCCTTTCTCTCGCTCTTATTTAGCAAAAGCATAGCAGGTAGATGGCTGTATACAGAACAGTTGTTCGTGTGTTTTCTATTGAGCTGTCCGCACGGCATGGTATGGACCTGCGCACGAAATAGGGCGCCCCCGAAGGAGCGCCCTTGCATATTCCCTATGCAGCCAAGTTACGCGACTGGCTCGATCTTCTCGAGACCGCCCATGTAAGGACGCAGAACCTCGGGGATCGTGATGGTGCCGTCGGCGTTCTGGTAGTTCTCCAGAATGGCGGCCATGGTGCGGCCGGCCGGCAAGCCGGAACCGTTGAGAGTATGCAGGTAGCGCGAACCCTTGAAGTTCTCGGGGTCGCGATACTTGATGTTGGCGCGGCGAGCCTGGAAGTCACCGCAGTTGGAGCAGGAGCTGATCTCCTTGTAGGCGTTGTAGCTCGGCAGCCAGACCTCGACGTCGTAGGTCTGACGGGCAGAGAAGCCCAAGTCGCCGGTGCACAGGCTAATCACGCGATACGGAAGGCCCAGCTGCTGCAGCAGGTACTCGGCCTCGGCGGTCATGCTCTCGAGCTCCTCGTCGGACTCCTCCGGCTTAGCGAACTTGACCATCTCGACCTTGTCGAACTCGTGCTGACGGATGATGCCGCGGGTGTCGCGACCGGCGGAACCGGCCTCCTCGCGGAAGCAGGGGGTGAAGGCGGTGTAGCGGCGCGGCAAGGTGTCGGCATCGAGGACCTCGCCGGCGTGCAGGTTGGTGAGCACGACCTCGGCGGTGGGGATCAGGAAGTTGTCACCCGAGACGTGATAGGCGTCGTCCTCGAACTTGGGCAGCTGACCCGTGCCAAACATGGTCTGACGCTTGACGACGATGGGCGGCCACCACTCCTTAAAACCACGGCTGGTGTGCGTATCGAGGAAGAAGTTGATGAGGGCACGCTCCAGGCGGGCGCCGGCGCCACCGAGAACGGTGAAGCGGCTGCCGGAGAGTTTGTTGCCACGCTCGAAGTCGAGGATATCAAGGTCGGTGCCCAGATCCCAGTGCGGCTTAAACTCGAAATCGAACTCGCGCGGGGTGCCCCAACGACGGCGCTCAATGTTCTCGTCCTCGTCCTTGCCGTACGGCGTGGCCTCGCAAGGAATGTTGGGCAGGTGAGCCATGAAGTCGTACTGCTCCTGCTCGAGAGCGGTGCGGCGCTCGGCCAGACCGTCAATCTTCTCGTTGACGGCGCGCACGGCCTCCTTGGCAGCCTCGGCCTCGTCCTTCTTGCCCTCCTTCATCAGGGCGCCGATCTTCTTGGACTCGGCATTGCGCGTAGCCTGGAGCTCCTCGACCTCGGTGATGACGGCACGGCGCTCGTCGTCGAGCTCAAAGAACTTCTCGCGATCCCAAGACGTCTGGCGGTTAGCCATGGCGACATCGATGGCATCGGGGTTCTCGCGAACAAACTTGATATCAAGCATTAGATCCTCCGGCGATATACATTCCATTTAGGTTGCAACCTTGTACATGTATGGGCAAGTATATACTTATGAGCGTTTACGACCCAACTCAACTACGCAAGAAGGCACCCAATGGACGCAGTTTTTTCCTTTTTGTTTGGCACCCGCACCGGTTTTGCCATCCTTTTCGCCGGCGGCATCCTGTTATTTGCGATTCTTGCCTTTGTAATGGAGAAGCGCACCCATAAGATGTACGTCGACCGCGGACCCAAGTCCGAGGATGAGGAAGACAGCTTCTGGGACTAACCTGCCAAAAAGGGCCAGGTTTATTTTGGTCGGTTTTATCTGGGCAAACGCAAGCGCCCCGCAACCGGTAACGATCCGGTTGCGGGGCGCTTTTCGCTAAAAGGACAAAACCGCAGAAAATACCTGCCAAAAATAAACCTGTCTTTTTTTGGTCGGTTTTACTGGAGAGTTGCGTCGATTGCCTTGACCAGAGCGCTGCGCATGCCGGCGTCCTCGAGCGCAACGACGCCCTTGATGGTGGCACCACCGGGCGAGCATACGGCATCCTTCATCGCCGCAGGATGCTGGCCAGTTGCAAGCTGCAGCTTTGCCGTACCCAGCACCATCTGGCTCACAATGCGATAGGCATCGGCACGCGGGATACCGTGCTTGACCGCCGCATCGCCCAGGGCCTCGATTGCCATGGCGACAAATGCCGGAGCGCAACCACCCACCGTGCCGCCCACAAACAGCAGGCTCGTATCGAGCTCGACCACCGCACCGAGCTTGCCAAGCAGATCAAGCACCACTGCGCTCTGCTCATCACTAAGCGTGGAAGCCTTCTCACAAGCGATGACGCCCTCGCCCACCGAAACCGGTGTGTTGGGCACCGTCGAGATATGCGCGACGCCCGGCAGGACCTGCTCCCACTTGACACTGTCCCAGGTCCAGGCAACCGACAGAACGACCTTTTTGGCAAGAGCATCCTTGAGCGGGGCGAATATCTTCTCGATCATGTACGGTTTGACCGCAGCGACCACGATATCGGATGCGGCGACAACCTCGGCGGCATCGTGGCAGGCGACCATGCCGCGCGCCTCGCAGCGCTCAACCAGTGTGTCGTAGCGACCCGCGCAGGCGCACATGTCGCTCGCAGCTACACCGGCAGCGATCCAGCCATCGGCCATAGCGCTCGCCATATTGCCAAAACCGACAAACCCAATCTTCATATCTCATAGTCCTCTCAGACACGCTCTTCAAAACGAAAGTTATTGTCCCACGCCATTGTTTCGTATTGCCGACCTATTTGTGATACGGCTCGCCACGACTGATCTTGCAGGCACGGTAAATCTGCTCTAGCAGCACCACACGCGCCAAGTTATGCGGCAAGGTAATGCGTCCAAAGCTGAGCATCTCGTCGGCTCGTGCGCGCACGTCATCGCTCACGCCGTCCGATCCGCCAATCACAAAGGCGATGTCGCTGTTACCACGCAGCATAAGATCATCGAGCCGCGCCGAAAACTCCTCGCTCGAGCGCTCTTTGCCCTCAATGGCCAGCAGGATCACATGCGCTCGAGACGGCAGGGCTGCAAGTATCGCCGCTCCCTCCTTGTCGCGCGCGGCATCCACGCCGCCCGCCTTAGCCGGGTCGATATCGGCCACCTCGCGGATATCCACCTTGGCATAGGCGCCTAGGCGCTTGGTGTACTCAGCACACGCGTCCTTCCAAAAGCGCTCTTTGAGCTTACCGACACAAACGACGGTGTATTTCACGCGTGTCTACTCCTTCGAATCGTTTTGAACTTTGCTGGCTGTCAGCATCTGCTCGAACATAGAGGCCGACTGCGAAAAGTCGCTCGGCAGCACGACCGTCGAGGTTTTACCCGTGCGAGCGAACTCCGTCATCATCTCGGACCACTGCGTAAACATGAACAGTTGGTTGGCCTCGTCATTGCCGACACCCGTCTCCTGGATGATCTCGAGCGAATCTTTGATACCCAGCGCGATGGCCTTGCGCTGGTTGGCGATGCCCTCGCCCGCCTTTTCCATAGCCTCAGCCTCGGCGGTCGCCTCGGTGACGCGCTTGATGCGGTCGGCCTCGGCGAGCTCCTGTGCCGCAGCGCGCTTGCGCTGGGCGGCGTTGATGTCGTTCATGGAGTTCTCAACCTCGGTCGGCAGTGCGATTTTGGTGATGAGCGTCGACACGAGGGTGAAGCCGTAGGCGGCCATCTGCTCGGAAACGGTAGCGTTGACATCCTTGGCGATGTCGTCCTTCTTGGCAAAGACCTCATCGAGTGTGTAGACGGGAATCGAAGAGCGCAGGGCGTCGGTGATGAAGTCACGCATCTGGTCGACGGGCTCCTGCAGCATATAGTAGCTCTTGTAGATGCCCGAATCTGCCGGGCCGGCGCCCATGTCATAGCTCACGTGGTACTGAGCAGAGACCTCAAGGCCGATGGTCACGTTGTCCTGGGTCTTAACGTCGATGCCAAAACCGTTTTTCATGGTGCGCAGACTCACCGTGGCGGCCTTGCGGTCGATCATGGGCACCTTCATGTGGAAGCCCGCGTTGACGATGCGATTGAATTTGCCTAAGCGTTCGATGATTACAGCATGTTGCTGCTCGACGACATAGCAGGCGTTGGGAAGCAGCAGCAACAGGATGATGATGGGAATCAAAAGGCTGGTAAGGGCGGCGATGATACCGGACAACAGCATGGTCTCTCCTCTGATAGGCACACGTTGGCATTAGGATACCCGCACGAAGCAGCTGTGTGACACCAACAAGAGGACCCATGGTCAAAAAAGGCCAAATATGAGTACTGTTACCAGTTTAGTAACAGCGTATTTGGGTCAAAATCGCCTCGTTGAACCCGAGGTCTATCGAAATTACTTCATTTTGTCTCAAGGTTGAGCCAAATTAGCGTACATCTGTTGCGCAAAATGAGCAAAAATGGCTTCATGAAATGTCTCTATTTTCATGTCAGTACTCATATTTGCCACTTTTTGACCACAGGGACATCTACCGCGCGAAATCGATATGTCAAATCTGCCAAAACGGCCCATAACAAAAAAGCTCCCATTGCTGGGAGCTCTTTCAATCAATGGTGCGGGCGAAAGGACTTGAACCTTCATGGGGTTGCCCCCATACGGACCTGAACCGTACGCGTCTGCCAATTCCGCCACGCCCGCGTGCAGGAATTAGAATAACGGAGCGCCATCGCGAACGCAAGAACTATTTTTGAAAAAGTTTGCAGGCATTTTCCCAAGCTGCTCGCGCGATTGCCTCAGCATCCTCGCCGGTACGATCGACACGGTCGTTGACCAGCGTGTTTGCCGTAATGGAGATCATTGCGGGCTCGCATTCAAGACCGCGGATGGGCTCCGGAGCCATATACGGGCAATCCGTCTCGAACAAAATTCGATCGAGTGGGGTTGCCGCGAATGCCTCGCGCACGTCGTCGTTGCGCTTAAAGGTGGCCGCACCACCATAGGCGATATAGCAGCCCAGCTCCACAAAGCGCTCCATCGTAGCGCGGTCCTCGCCAAAGCAGTGCAGCACACAACCGGCCTGGGGCACGCCCACCTCACGAAGCACGTTGTAGGCGTCCACGTGCGAGGTGCGCTCCTGGTCCGTGTCCTCGTGACGCAGATGCAGCTCCACCGGCACGTTACGGCACACGGCAAGCTCGAGCTGGCGCGCCATGCAGTCAATCTGCACGTTATGGGGTGCCGGCGCGATATCGTCGTCATAGTCCATGTGGTAGTCCAGGCCAATTTCGCCGATACCGGCGCACAAAGGGTCATCGAGCGCGGCAACGACCTGCGCGTGAATGTCGTCGGTATAATCCGGCGCGCCATAGGGGTGAACGCCAGCGAGATACTTGATCTGCGGAATATCCCGCATCGGCAAAATCTCGCGCACGAGCCAGTCACTATAGTCCGTCACGCTGCGCTTGTCGGCGATGGGGTCGAACATCGTCACCAGCAGGTCGACGCCCGCGGCTTTGGCGCGCACGAGCGTCTCGGGCACTTCTTTGCCCCAGAACGAAAGCAGATGCGCATGCGTGTCGGCAAGCGGTGCCAAGGGCACGGAACAAGCAACCGTCTTCTTTTTCTTAGTAAACGTCACGCGCTCGGCATCAGGCATCATGGATTAGCTCCTGGGCCAGACGGATAAAGTCGGCAACGTCAAGCGTCTCGGCGCGCGTGGTGGGCGCGATATCGCAAGCCACAAAGGCGGCATCGAGCACGTCCTTGGCAAAACCGTTGGCGCTCATGGAATTGCGGATGGTCTTGCGACGCTGAGCAAATGCAGCGTCGATCACGCGGGCCACAAACTCGCGATCGAGTCCCTCGGGCACCACGCCGTCAACACGGTCGATACGCACGACGGCCGAGTCCACATGCGGCGCCGGCATAAAGCAGCGCGGCGGCACCTCAAAACGACCCGTAACCTGCGCATATAGGCCGAGCTTTGCCGTATAGCCGCCATAGGTCTTGTTACCCGGCACTGCGGCAATGCGATCGGCAACCTCCTTTTGAACCATGACGACGGCGCGCTTGAGCGCGGGCATCGTCTGGAAGAACTGCAGGATGATCGTCGCCGCCACGTTATAGGGCAAGTTCGCGACAAATACCGTGGGCTCGCCGCCGGCAGCCTGCTCAATCTGCTCCGGCGTCACTTTGAGCGCGTCGCCCATGATAAAGCGGAAGTTGGCATAGTCAGCGGCGTGAGCATCGAGCACCGGCTCGAGCTCGGGATCTGCCTCAATCGACGTAACGCACGCCGCCTCCTGCAGCAGGGCCAACGTCAGCGTGCCGCAACCCGGGCCGACCTCGAGCACGCGCTCATCGCCCGCAAGTTCAGCGAGCTCACAGATACGTTCGATCACATGGTTGTCGATCAGGAAGTTCTGGCCCAGGCGATGCTTGGTCGCAAGGCCAAACTCCTCTAGCAGCTCCCTAGTTGCCGTGGGGTTTGCCAAAGGCGAAGTTGTCATGGTTGCCTCCTTAACATGGTGGCTGCATCGTAAAGCAAAAGGGCATGGACCGTTGCGGCCATGCCCTTACAGCTAAACAGCAAATTGCCGATATGGCGCGCAGCGGCTTAGCCCAGACGCGGGAACAGCGGCTCGCCCTTCTCGACGGGCTGACCACCGGCAAGCAGGCCCCAAGCGCAAATGCCCTTGAGGTCGTCGCTCGCGGCCTCGTCCTCGCAGGACAGGCGGCGCAGGGCCTCGGCAGAAGTCTGGGGCATGAGCGGCATCAGCAGGTGAGCGGCAATGCGGATGGCCTCGAGCAGGTTGTAGATCACAAACGCCAGCTCGTCAGCCTTGGCCTCGTCCTTGGCAAGCGCCCAGGGCTCGGAGTCCTCGATGTAGTGGTTGGCGGCATGGATGAGCTCCATGACCTCGTCCTTAGCTCCACCATAATCGAGCACGTCCATCTTGGCCATGTAGCGATCGACCAGGCCATCGACAATCTTTGCCAACGGGTTGTCGAACGCATCGAACGATGCGGGCTTGGCGGGCGCGCAACCGTCAAAGTACTTGCCGCTCATGTTGAGCGAACGCGAGATAAGGTTGCCCCAGCTGTTGGCCAGGTCGGCGTTGAAGACCTGCTCCATGCGGTCGAAGCTGATGGCGCCGTCGGTACCGGGGACGACGTCGGTCATGAAGTAGTAGCGATAGCCCTCGACGCCCAGCATGTCGATAACGTCCTGCGGAGCGATGGCGTTGCCGCGGCTCTTGGACATCTTCTCGGCCTTGCCAGTCTCGGCATTGCGCACGGTCAGGAAGCCGTGGGCAAAGACGTGCTCGGGCAGGGCCTCGCCAATGGCCATGAGCATGGCGGGCCAAATGACGCAGTGGAAGCGGATGATGTCCTTACCCACGATGTGGAACTGCGCGGGCCAGCGATAGGCCAGCTCGGCACGCGCCTCATCGGTGTCGACACCGTAGCCGACGGCCGTCATATAGTTGAGCAGCGCATCGAACCACACGTAGGTCACGTGACCCTCGTCAAACGGGACCTGGATGCCCCAGTCAAAGCTCGTACGGCTCACGGAAAGGTCATTAAGGCCGCCCTCGACAAAGCTGCGTACCTCATTCATACGGAACGCAGGCTCGACAAAGTCGGGGTGCTCGTCATAGAGCTTGAGCAGCTTGTCCTGGAAGGCGGAAAGCTTAAAGAAGTAGGACTCCTCCTGCACGCGCTCAAGCGGACGGTGGCAGTCGGGGCACAGGTGCTGGCCGACGCTGCCGTACTCCTCGTCGCCCTTCTGGACCTGCGTATCAGTGAAGTAGGTCTCGTCAGGCACGCAATACCAACCGTCGTAGCTGCCCTTATACAGGTAGCCGGACTCCTTCATGCGCTCCCACAGGTACTGCACAGCATGATGCTGGCGCGGCTCGGTGGTGCGGATGAAGTCGTCGTTAGAAATCTCGAGCTTGCTCCAAAGCTCCTTGAAGTGCGGGGCCTGGCTGTCGGTCCACTCCTGCGGCGTCATGTTGTGCTTGGCTGCGGCCTCGGCGACCTTCTCGCCGTGCTCGTCCATGCCGGTCAGGAACTTGACGTTATAGCCAGCGGAGCGGCGATAGCGAGCCTGAACGTCGGCGATGATGGTGGAATAAGCCGTGCCCAGGTGCGGATCGGCGTTGACGTAGTAGATGGGCGTCGTGATAAAGAACGAAGGCTTGCTTTGATCCATGGGGTTTGTCCTCCAGAAAAACGTTGCATACAGGGGATGATTCTAGCGCAAGGGCTGGATATCCTCCATCTATTGCATATCGAGCACCATGGCATAGACATCGCGCTTGCGGCGCGAATACTTCTGAGACAGGCGCTTGGCCACCGCAGACGCGGGCTCCCCCTCCTCGAGCGCGGCGCGGATATCCTCGCGCAGGGCCTCGTCGGGATCCGCTGCCGCTGCGCCAACCGGCACGATACCGGCCTCCTCGTCCTCGCTCGGCGGCGCGATGACCAGCGCAATCTCGCCCTTTACCTCGCCGCGAGCACGCAGCTCCTCGGCGAGCTGGGCGGCGGGCCCGCGCAAGACTTCCTCGTGCAGCTTGGTGAGCTCGCGGCAGACGGCAACCTCACGCTGGGGAAAGACCTCCACCACGGCCTCGAGCGTCGCCACGATGCGATGTGGAGACTCGTAGAAGATGAGCGCGCCGGGCACCACGGCAAGGCGCTGCAAACGGCGCACACGGTCGCCGTGCTTTCGACCCAAAAAGCCCTCGAAGAAAAAATGCTCGCAGGAAATGCCGGACGAAACGAGCGCCGTGACGCAAGCAGAGGGCCCGGGAATAACTTCGACGGGCACATCGGCCTCACGCGCCGCCTCGACCAGCGCCTGGCCGGGATCGGACACGCTCGGCATGCCGGCGTCCGAGGCAAAGGCGAGGGTCTCCCCCGTCAGCAGACGGTCGACCAGGCCGGTGGCGCGGCTGGCGATCACATTCTCGTCGCAACGGACAAGCGGCTTGGAAATGCCCAGGTGCATCAGCAGCTTTGACGTCACGCGCGTGTCTTCGCAGCAGATGACATCGGCAGCGGCAAAGGTCTCGCCAACGCGCGGGGACAGGTCGCCCAGGTTGCCGATGGGCGTGCCGACCACATAGAGTTTGCCCGTATGGGCGCTGTTTTGCGTCATATCAACCTATTCAATCATGCCGCGCTCGAGCGTACCGAGCGCCGCGCGGGCGTCCCATGCTGCAATGCGCTTCTCGGTCTTCCACGTTTGGAAGAACCAGCCGGCAGCCGGCGCAAACGAAGCCAGCTGGTTGGCGATAAACACGCGCTCGTAGGCATTGCGGCCCTCGGGCGTAACCGACGAGTTGGCAAAGATCGCCGCGCCCGACCATTCGCCCACCAGCACGGGGAACCCAGTCGAAATCGCTTCTTTGAGCTCGCGCTTGTTACGCGAAATCGCCGTCGTCAGCCCGCGGGGGCTCGTGATGTCGAGCGCATGCTCGTCGCGGTAATGGTACAGGTGAAGGTCCATGTAGACGTTCTTGTACTTGGCGCCGCGCATAAAATGCTTCCACTCGCTGGGATGCCCCGACGACGAGAAGACGACGATCTTATCCTCGGGCATATACGAACGGACGAGCTCGTAGGCATCGCGATAGAAATTGCGCAGGTAGTGAGCAGGAATGCCATCCGTCATGGTGAAGAGGCTCTTGCGGACACTCATCTGCGGCGTGTCCAGCAGCTCAATGCCCAGCAGGCTCTCGGCCTCGCCGTAGCGATCGGCCAAGCGCTCGAGCACGTCGAGTGCGACATGACGACCGTTGGTGGACGAATGCCACTCGGCGACAGCCTCCGGCGTGGCGGGCGAATCGTTGGAATCGCCCTGGCCACCGGGCACAGTTGCCAGATCAAGCAGCACGCGAATGTCGTACTTGGCAGCCCACTCAATTGCACGGTCGATGTAGTCGACAACCGAGATGTAGGACGCATCGGACTCCTGCGAGCCAAAGGCATACCAGGGCACCGGCAGACGCACGGCGTTGAGGCCGATCTGCGCCATGCGACGGAAATCGTCCTCGCTCACAAACGTCTCGTAATGACGGCGCATGCGCTCGTTATAGGCGGCGGTGCCCATGGCCTCCTGCAGCTCGGCCGCGTTGGATGCACCGGTCGCCGCGTATAGCGACGGGGTCACCCAAGGCTCGGGAATAAACCAGCCAGAGAGATTAACGCCGAGTATCCTCTCCATCACTGCCCCCTTCGGATCGTGCAGGCCGAGCCTGCATCGTATTGCATAGGAAAAGTATCGTTTTGAGTATACCCGCGCGTGCGGACAGACGACCGAACGGTCTGTAAAGTGGCGCAAAAGCGGGAGGAATATCTGGGCGGGCCCGAGATGGCGCGCCGAGATGTACATATGCGCCGGAAGTAGGCGGCCGGAAAGCGCATCCCGTTTTTCGCAAAAGACTGGGATGCATTTTCCGTTCGAGGCCTCAATCGGAAAATGCATCCCGTTCTGAGCGCGAGATCTGGGACGCAGTTTCCGCCAAAGGCCGCAAAAGGAAAGCACGTCCCATTCTGACGCCGGATTCCGGGTCGCGCTTTCCCAAGCGACATCAAAGCGGAAAACGCATCCCACTCTGAAGCCAAATTCCGGGACGCAATTTCCGCAGAGCCCTCGATAAAAGAAAAGGACCCCTTTGCAGAGGTCCTAGTCAATTCAAGGTGGCGGGGAAGGGAATCGCGTCCGCGCGCTGCGCGGACGGACCGCTGCGGCGCTTACGCGCCTTGCGAGCTGCGCTGGCAAACGCTTACGCGTTTACTCAGCTCCGCGCCCTCATGGGTTCGATTCCATGTGGGGGCTGCATAAAAGAAAAGGACCCCTTTACAGAGGTCCTAGTCAATTCAAGGTGGCGGGGAAGGGAATCGAACCCCTGACACGAGGATTTTCAGTCCTCTGCTCTACCAACTGAGCTACCCAGCCATTTGAGGTGTGCCTTGTTTCAAGGCTTGATTAGTATAACCAAGGACGCGTTCCGGTCAACCGAGAATTTTAAAAAAGTTTTTGAGCACAGCCTCGGTTCTATAAATCGGCACGTCAGAGGCATCAGCCGGCAGCAAGAAGTTTTTCACTCAGAGCCGCACGGGCAAACTCACTTGGCGTCATCCCCTCGGCAGCCGCCCGTCGACGAATGGCCTCCTTCATTCCCAGAGGAATCTTGACCGACAGCGTTGCCGTCCCCTCACCTGAGAGCGGGGGCCGTCCACGCACGATCCCACCAACGGTGTGTTCGCCATCCGGAAACTCTCCGCGCTCGTACGACTCGCACCACGCGTCAATCATTTCATCCGTTACAACCTGACCATTAGCGGCCGTATACGTCTTGCCCATCATCGACCCCTTTGCCGAGCCTGTTCAATCTCCTGCCAAAATTTCTTCTGGACTGGAGACAAGGCATGAATGATAAGCCACCCACGGACAAGCTCGACCGCGACAAGCTCCACGCTTCGTCCGTCTGGAAGCCATCCAATGGCAAGCCATCTCGGCGGCTCGTCCTCCGACTCGCGGCGAATGCACTCAGTAACCGCGAACCAGGCACCTAGCACTTGCTTTTCCGTCAAGTGTTTTTTGGCGTTCGGATGGATCTCAACATCCATGCATCTTCTCCTCCATCTTACCAAATTTCGTATGACGAAAGTCCGCAGTCGCCAATTCTTAAGCCGGCACGCGTTGGAGAGCAGGGGTCGAAACAATGATTGAAGGACGCTCTAGTGCGGCCCAGGCGCATGGGTGGGAGCACATGCGCCAAGGACGAACGTTTTCGTATCGCGCGAGGATATTGCCGTCGCGATCGATGAAGGCGATGTCGATGGGATAGGCCATAAAACACGTATGGACCGAAGAGCAGCGTGGAAACGCCATGACGAGCGGCAGGCCGTTGGCGGCAACCGGACGCCGTCCCAGCATGCCGCGCAGGCGCACGACAAACGACTCCGCCACCACAAACTCGGCCGGCGTCCAACCCAGTCTGTTGAGTGCCCGCGCGTAGACGATGTAGGACGAGACCGCGGTCACATGACCACCCCCGGACGCCATGGATCGACCGTCACCGCACGCTCGTGCGACAACGTTGTCGGCGCCCCCAGCGAAACGCCAGCGATGCTGAGAAAAGTCGGCCACGGCTCATAGTGCATGGTGCAGGTGTAGGTCCTAAACGTACCGGATAGGGAGAGCAGGCCACCATCCGATGCCTTCGCGCCTTGCTCGCTCGACACTTCGATCTGTAAGTCATAGCCTTCCATGGCATTCAGAATTTGAGTCTGAACCGTCGCCGAGGCATCGGCAGAGCTTTCGTCGCCCTCCCCCTCCGACGCCACGGCATGCGCTAGCACGATGTCGGGCACCACGCGGTCGAAGCGCGCGACAGCGCTGGCAAAGATCATGACGTTGTACACGATGAGTGCCAGCACCAGCAAAACGGGCATAACCACTGCCATCTCCACCGTCGCTTGGGCGCGCTCCTCGCGCAGACGCATGCGGATACTCATTACGACCCACCGCCCAGAGCGCCAACCAGCGTGGCGACATCGACGGTGAGCGGGATGGAGCCGCCGCCGGGCAGAGGAATCTCCGCAAGTGTGAACACCGTACCGCTAATGGTGCGTTCGACTTGATATTCCAACGCCTCGCAAAGCGCCTTGGGATCGGTCACGCCCAACGGAATACTTCGCAGTTTGTCTTGCGCTTGAGAGAGACCCGCAATGTCAGACCCCGGACTCTTAATGATATTGGCGGAATCGGTCAGCACCGGCTTTCGCAGGCGCAAGTCGCACGGTTCCAAACCCAGCGCCGCCACGGACGCCGAAACGGTATCGCCGAGCCACGATGCGATGGAGCCCAACGCGCCGCTGCCCCCTCCTAGGCCTTTAATCATCTCGTCCATAAGTTCGTCGGCTGAGCCTTGGATATCACCGTATCCCACGAGTAGCCGTCCCCAAACATCCATGACGCCGTCGAGCACGCCGGCAACGCCGCCCGAGCGCTCCTTCAATGTCGAGAAAAATCGCGAAAGCACGTTGTTTTGCGCCGTCGCCTCATCGGGCGCCAGCACCGCGGCAGAGATAGCACCGCGATCGCCAAGCCTGACTGCCGCGTTAAACGAGGAGTTAAGTTTATCGGGGCTGGTAATGTCACCCGAAACTGCAAAGGCGACCACGCCGTTGCGGCCAGGTGGGGCGATACGCGGGCGCTCGCCGGAAAGCGCTTTAATGGCCTGGTCAAACGCATTGCCCGCACGGTCGGCCTCATCCTCGGTCTGACGCTCAAGCTCGAGTTCTTTGTTGCGGCATTCGACGTAGTCTTCCAGAGCCTCTTTGAACTTATCGAAGTGGTACTCGAAGCCCCTTTCGACAGAAGTCGTTGCAATCGCAACGTACCCTAAAGACGACACACCGAAATGGCATTCGCTACACGTTTCGTGACCGTCAAAATCTGCGACGGATGCCAGCCCACCCGGCTTTCCTTTTTTGTAATTTGGACAGTCAGTCCCATAATGCAAATAGGTAACTTTATCTACTTCACTCGTGGGCCAACGCGCATCGGTATAGAGTTCAGTCGTCCGCGCCTCATCTGGATTTCGCGGAAGGAAAGGGATGCGGGCGGAAACTTTGCCGTCCTTTTCAGTTATATATGCCCGCTCGACTTCTTCGCCCGCATAAGCGAAGAACACCTTTCGTGCAGCAGAATCTGCCTGTTTTTCCGGACCCTCGCCAAGCGGTTTCTCATTTGCCAGGCGCTGGCGATAGTAGGCCTTCGCGCGATCGAGCGCCACTTGCGGTTCCCACGTAACGCTCGAAGCGTAATGCGGATTTTGAGCACCAGAGAGATCCGTTAGACTTTTCACACGCTCCCACATGCAAGAACAGCTGCTGACCGAGCCCTTGTCAGACCCGCCACAATCCGCCAGCCAAGCGCGCTCTTTAGCCTTCGCCGTGTCCTCAGAAGCCTTCCGCAGCTCCTCGGCCGCACGCTCTAAATCATCTGATGTGTCTTTAATGGTATCGGTCGAGATCTCTGACCCTTTGAGCGCAGCGAAGTCCGACTCGGATGTCCTGGGCACGGCAAGCGCCGTACCGGTATAGGCCACACTATCGGTATCCTGCGCCGACACCGCCTGCGTGGCACGCGCGGCAATCAGATACGGCAGAGCCGTCTCGATTTTCTGCAAGCCTTCCGATGCGCTTTTGGCAAACTTGTTGCGCGTTTTAATGATCTCAATCCCGGTGTCGACCATATTGCCGGCAACTGGTTCGGCACCTGGGATGAGAATGGCAACCAGGCCCGTCCCGATTGTGGCAAACCCCGCTAGCCCCAGACTCAAGATGCTCGCATCAACCACCGTGGCAGCCGTGTGATAGGACGACACCACGTTGGCACCCGCCAGCGCGCCGCTATCGGCCGCCACCTGGGTATCCCCGGCACGCGACATGCTCCATATCGCCGCGGTCGACGAAAACAACAACGTGAGCACCACTAGGATGACCACGGCAGAAGAAAGCGTGGTGTAGGCACCGTCTTCGATAAA
>UQPL01000026.1:0-14958 GCA_900542895.1 uncultured Collinsella sp.
AGGAAAGCACTTAATGTGCTTTCCGTCTTGCGCAGGACTGTAGAGCAGCAAACTTAACCCCCGCCCTCAGCCCCGGAGACCCTCCCTGCCGTCACATTGTTCAATCAGTTTTGCGGGCGTGCACCGCTGCGCGGCTAGCCCGCATGCTCCTCGGCGGGGTTGGTCTGATGGATCTTGTTGAACTTCCGCCTTTGGCTCAAATGGAAACGGGAGACGCATCTGCATCCCCCGCTTTTGTTGTGGTTACTCTAGGTCAATAAATTTAGTGCTTAGGATCTTGCCGTCTTTTACTAGCATTCTGGCCATGGTGGGGCCTCGGGTGCCTCTGGGGTAGCTGGCGCTGCCCGGGTTGAGGACTAAGCAACGGCCCACTTGGGCTTCTTTGGTTACGTGGGTGTGGCCGTTGATGGCTACGTCTACGGATCCCACCGGAAGGTCTTCGCGGTAGTGGGCTACGGCGAATTTAAGGCCTTCGTAGGTAAAGAGCGCAAGACGGTCTACATCGGGGCCGTAGTCGCGGTAGTAATCGTTGTTGCCCAGTACGGCCCGCACGGGGGCGATGGTGCATAGGTGCTCGTAGTCCATCTCTGACGTAAGGTCGCCGGCGTGGATAATCAGATCCGCGCCCTCAAGCTCGTCCAGGAGCGCAGGCGACAAATAGCCGTGGGTGTCCGAGATGATGTCGATGCGCTTGGCGCTTGCGCTGTTCATGGGATCCCTTCCGCAAAAAAACGATTCGGCAGATACATACAAAAAAGCCCCACGGCTCCGCAGACGATGGGTCTACAGAGCTGCGGGGCCAGCGTGCTAGAGACTCAGAGCCTTCTTGAGCGGCACGACGCGGCGGCGCGAAACCGGCACGCGTTCGTCGACGCCCGTAATGCCCAGCTGGATGGCGCCCGAGGGCACCGTCTCCACATCCGTGACGCACGCCAAGTTGACGATATAGCGGCGGTGAACACGGAAGAAGCCAAAGTCGCAGAGCTTGGCCTCAAACTGCGCCAGCGAGGTCGTCGACAAAAAGCGATCATCGACGGTATAGATGCAGGAGTAATCGTCCTTGGCCATGATAAAGCGAATGTCGTCCACGGGAATGAGCACCTTGCGGCCGCCCTTTTCCACCGGGATACGCTCGATGGTCACCTTGCTGTCCGTAACCGGCTTGGTGCGTTGCATGACCTTCTCGATCGCGCGATCCAAGCGAGCTTCCTCGACCGGCTTCATCAGATAATCGACGGCATCCACGTCGAATGCCTCGACCGCATGGTCACTATACGCAGTCACAAACACGATCGCCGGCGGATTTTTGAGCTTATGCAGCGCCTCGGCAAGTTGCAGGCCCGAGGCACCGGGCATCGAGATATCGAGAAACACGACATCCACGCGACTTTCCATAAGCATCTCGATGGCGGAGCGGACGCTCGACGCCTCCGTGATCGTGCCGATCTTGCCCGTTTGCTCGA
Source organism: uncultured Collinsella sp. (assembly GCA_900542895.1). Taxonomy (GTDB): domain Bacteria; phylum Actinomycetota; class Coriobacteriia; order Coriobacteriales; family Coriobacteriaceae; genus Collinsella. The sequence continues at coordinate 1,464 of UQPL01000026.1, forward strand.
GCAGGAAGCGAAGCTCCGAGCGAGCCGGCGCCTCATCATCCACAATCATCGCACGCAGCATAGGGATAAAACCTTTCGTCAACTAACTACGCCGGGCATCCGTCGCATGACGTTGAGCCCGTAGCCTTTTATTTTACTCTTGAATGTCAAAGATGCTCTCTGACAAATCAAGATGAAGGAGCACTTTGGTGCCCTTGCCCGGCGCCGATTCGACACGCGTATAGGAGTGCGGCCCATAAAAGCGATGGATGCGCTCCGAAATATTGTGCATGGCCACACCGGCGCCGCCACCCTGGGGAGAGCTGGCGTCGGGACGGGCAGAACGCTCGTCAAACAGTCTGGCGGCGGTACCCTCATCCATGCCCACGCCATTATCGGCCACGGCAATCAAGATTGCATCCTCGCCGTCTTGGTGAACGGTCACGTCGATCCTCAGGGCGTCGTCATCGCCCATACCATGACGTACGGCGTTCTCGACAATCGGCTGGATCACGAACGCCGGCACCAGCGTATCTTCCACGTCCTCGGACACATCGAACGTCGCAAGCACGCGGTCCTCGCCAAAGCGGGCCTTCTCAAAGGTAAGGTAGCGCTTGGTCTGTGCAACCTCGCGCGAGACCGGAATAAGCGATCCCGAGTTGTCGAGCGTGGCACGATAGAACGATGAGAACTCACGAAGCAGTTCGCGGGCCCGCAGCGGGTCGGTGCGCGTAAACGATGCAATGGTGTTCAGCGTGTTGAACAGGAAGTGCGGGTTAATCTGCGCTTGCAGCGCACGCACCTCGGCGCGCGCCGTGAGTTCCTTTTGCACCTCGAGCTCGTGGATGGCGAGCTGCGTGGACAAGATCTCGGCAAAGCCCGAGGCAAGCGCGTACTGGGTACGGTCGACGGCGCGCGGGGTCTTGTAGTAGAACTTGAGCGTGCCGACGGTACGATCGCCCACCTTGATGGGGGCGATAATGCCGGCGGGGACTTGGTTGTGCGAGCCATCCGAGCCCACGACATCCACCATACGGTTGAACGACTGCACGATGCCATGTTCGATAACGTAGCGTGTGGCAAGCGTGTGGATGGGAGAATCTGGCAGTAGTTTTTCCTCAAACTCGCCTGCGCAGGCCAACACGTTGCCCTCGTCGGTGATGGCCACCGTCATGGCGCGCGTCTCGGGCAAAATGCGCCGGCACACCAAACGCGCCGACTCCTGCGTCAGACCGCCCTTAATGTCCTCAAGCATGGCCGAGGCCACCGAGAGCGTCTCCTCGGTGTACTGGGAGCGCACCGAATCGGGATTGAGCGTCAAAAAGATAAAGATGCACAGAAAGATGCACAGCAGCGCGCAGGCAATCACCGTGGCGATCGGCTCGATACCGGTCACCAAGGCAAAAATAAAGTACACCAGCACGCAAATGGCGCAGGCAACGGCAATGATGCGAAAGATTGATATTGAACTATCGCGCTGGGCGCGGCGGTCGATCATTCGGCCCCCTCCAGGATACTGATCAGTTGTGCGTCACGCCAAAGCCCGTCCATGATCTTGGGCCAAAAGCTCTGGAAACGCAGGTAGCTTGCAGCGTTTTGGCGCGCATAGGCCTTTGCCTCGTCGATACCATGGCGCCAGATGCGCAGGTAGCCCTCATGCTCGCGGGTAAACACGCTGCGGACCATAGCGGTCTTGCGCACGCGGTCGTCGAGCTCGCGCGAAATCCACGGGCCCGGGTAGGGCATGAGCGATGCCGCCGTAACGGGAATGAGCTCCTTTTGATGCGCGGCGAATGTCAACTTGGCCCTTTCGTAGTACCAACGGTATACATCCTGCATAAAGCGCGGTGAGCGCTTTTCGGACTCCGGAGGCAGATGACGCACGGTCCACTCGTTATCGAACCACACGTCGTAGCCAAACATGCGCATGTTAAAGAGGTAATCCAAGTCCTCGCCGCGGGTGATAAACGGGTCAAAGGCTACACGCGTAAAGGCGCGGGCGTGCAGGGCCATCAGGCCGCCGCACACGTAGTTGGAGCGCGAGATGCGGGTGCCCGAGAGCGCCTTTTTCATCCAACGGTTGAACTCGATGCGCTTGGTCCACCAACGATGGCAGATGCCCGCCTTGTCCGTGGGAGCCAGCGGCGAGCCGTCGCGATCGTAGAAATAGCCGCTCTTGACCAAGATCGGCAAGCCCTGACGTGTCTGCTGCCCCAACGCATAGGTCGCGCGCTTCATAAAGTCGGCGTCGATGACAGTCTCATCGTCATCCAAAAAGATAACCGCGTCATGCCCCAGCACAGCGGCACAGGCTAGCCCCATGTTGCGGATGGCACCGTAGCCTCGCAGGCTCACGCACTCGCCCGAACCCTTGGGCGCGATCTGAGCAACCCGGTCTGCAATGCGCGAGGCCTGGGTGTTGGTGACAACGGTGACCTTGAGCGTGGGATGCGCGTCGACAATCTCGCGCACGCGCAGCGACACATCGGCTGTGGCAGAAACGGGACAGACCACCAAAAGGATGATGCGCGGGATGTCACGTACCTGCTCAAGCGAGGCCAGGCAGCGGTCGAGTTCGGGATTGTCGGCGTTGAGTCGCGTCGAATGGTCATAGGTGCCAGGGGCGTTTGCGCAAGCGTCATCGCCCGCCCAATACGTTGGAATCACGACTGTGGCGTTCATGCCTTACCCTCCCTGCAACACAAAAACGGGACGCCGCCAAACACAGGCGACGCCCCGCGACCTAGCTGATTCCATCATACCCACTTGGGCAAATCATTGCTCGCAAGTCGCAATGTTTATTGCGGATAACCCCAAAAGAGTACCGTGGACAGGCACAATAGCCGCTCGCTCCTATGCGGCATGCTCTGCCGCCCGAGTCATGCGGGACAGGCGGACCAGCAGCATAAAGCCAACGACCAGCAGCACGCCAATGGAAAGGACGCCCAGCGACGGGTTGCCGGTCAGCGAGGTGACGACCGACACCAGGAAGGTGCCCATAACGCTTGCATAACGACCAAAGATGTCAAAGAAGCCGTAGTACTCGTTGGATTTTTCCTTGGGGATAATGCGGCCAAAGTAGCTACGGCTGAGCGCCTGCACGCCGCCCTGGAACAGGCCGACCATAATGGCAAGCACCCAAAACTCAAAGGCGGTCTTTAGGAAGAACGCGGCGAACAGCACAATGCCCATATAGGCGGCGACTGCCACCAAGATCATGTTGAGCGTGCCCACGCGGCCGGCGAGCTTGCCGTAGATGATGGCGGACGGAAAGGCCACGAACTGCGTGACGAGCAGCGCCAGGACCAACTGGGTCGAATCGATGCCCAAGGCCGATCCGTAGCTGGTTGCCATGGAAATGACCGTGTGCACACCGTCGATATAGAAGAAGAACGCGATCATGTAGACCAGCACGGTCTTGTTGTGGGCGATCTCGCGCATGGTGTGTCCGACCTCGGAGAACACACCGCCCACGATGTGGCCGATGGTGTCCTCGGGACCGCGCTCGCGACCGTACTTTTGCTTATAGGTGCGAATGAGCGGCAGAGTAAAGATGAGCCACCAGGCACCAGTGATGATAAACGACAGACGCGTTGCCAGCATGGTGGGGACGCCAAGAGCGGGGCCGCCCATGATGAGCGCCAGGCAGATGACGAACGGCACGGTGGAACCGATGTAGCCCCAGGCATAGCCCGAGCTGGACACGGCGTCCATGCGCTCGTCGGTGGTAATGTCGGGCAGCATGGCGTCGTAGAACGTCATAGAAGAGTTAAGGCCGATGGTGCACAGCACGTACACGGTCAAAAATGCCATGGCGGACATTGGGATAGCCTGCGCCAGGCAAAGCACCAGGCCCGTGAGGAAGAAGCCCAAGAAGAACTTGATCTTGTTGCCGGCGTAGTCGGCAAGCGCGCCCAGAATGGGCATGAGCATGGCGATGACCAGCGAGGCAATCGTCTGCGCATTGCCCCAGGCGACCACCAGGTCGGCCGAAGAAGCGCCGGTATTGATGGCGTTAAAGTAAATGGGCACCACCGAGGTATTGAGCAGCACGAGGGCCGAATTGCCCACATCATACATAACCCAGTTACGCTCGAGCTTGGTGTATTTCATGGACAGGGACCCTTCGTATTCGCCCGATATGCAGTTAGTTCATCGTACCCCAATTGTCCAGAACCGCCGGTAAGGATTCGGCAAAGGGGCACGCACGGGCCCTATTCCTCGCGGTCGAACTCCTCATCGGCATTGAGCACGCGACCGCTGTAGTTGACGTGACTGGTCACGGCATCCATGTCATCGGTCTCGATAAAACGTGCGACCGTGCACTCGTAATCGACCAGCGCGCGATCAAAGACCTCGGGGAAACTCTCGTTCGAGACCTCGTCGGTAAAGGGATTCTTCCATGTCAGATGGCCCAGGTTACCGGTGCGCTCGGGCAGCTCCGTCGTCACGCGATGGGCAAGGCCGTCGAGCAGCGAGTAGTCGTGCACCAAGCCCTCAACCAGCGAGATCGCGCGCGTCTTTGCGGAGCCGGCCGGCTCAATCGCGCGGTAAAGTCGCTGCATATTGGCAACGGCAGCACCGTACTCCCCCGCCGGAATGTCAATGCCGTACACGCGTCCGGCAACATAGCTCATCAGCACGCCGGCCACGCGATTGATGCGATCGGTAGTGACGATCTCGCCCGCCGGCGGGTAATCGTCGACCGTAGCGCCATCGCGTTTAAGCTGCAGCATCAGTACATCCAGGTCGCTCTCGATCACGGCATGGACCTGACTGCTCGAATCCTCAAGCTCTGAATCGGACTCCACGATGCCAAACTGCTGCTCATAGACAAAGGGATGGGCGTTGCGGTCGAGCACGTAATGAGACAGCAGGCCCAGCGCAAAGGCGCGACCCAAGCTGGCGTCGCGCGGCAGCAGATGCGACACGCCGTCGCGCAGGCACGCAAACTGACGAGACATGCGCGACCGATGCATGACCTGCGCCAGCAGCGTGCAGTCGGAAACACGCGGTGTCAGAATGTGAAAGAAAAACGGGTCGGGGCCTTGGTTGCCCAAGATAAAGGCAATGCGCTCTTCATCGGACGTGATGACGCCCTGTGGAAGACGGTCGATGCTTTCCTCGCCAAACAGATGATGGGTGATAAGCGCGGGCATAATGATCCTTTCGATTTCATTCGATGCCACCCATTATGCCCACCGCGCGCCCATGCCAAACCTGCGATGGTAAACGACGGCACGCAGACCGTCTACGCAAGCCCCAAGTGTGCTTTAACCTCGGCAGCGCGACGGCGGGACACGGGCACCGTCGAGGTTACGCGATCGAGTCTGAGCTCCATAAGACCCGTGGAACCGATCTCGACATTGTGCACGTCTTCCAAATTGACCAGATAGCTGCGATGAACGCGAATAAAGCCCTCGGAGACCAAGCGACGCTCGAGCGAAGAGATCGACTCATTGATCAGGTACGTTCCCTCGGCGCAGATGGCGTTGCAAAAATCGGCGCGCGCCTCAAAGTAGCAGACGTCTGCGGCGGGAATGAACACCTTTTTGCCCCCGCGGTCCACCGTCAGACGCAAAGGCTGGCGCGGAGCATGGATAACACGACGGGCACCCAAGGCTGCCTCGATCTTGTCGAGTGCCTTTGACAGGCGTGCGTCCTCGACCGGCTTGACGACATAGTCGACCGCATCGAGGTTATACGCATCGGCGGCAAACTCGGCAAACGCCGTCACAAACACAACCACCGGCGGCGTCTTTAGGTTCTGCAGCGTCTCGGCAAGCTCAATTCCCGAGCGGCCGGGCATCGTGATGTCCAAAAACAACACGTTGGGCTTGTTCGAGAGAATCGACTCCACGGCCTCGGTGACATTGCCCGCCTCGGCAATCTGGCCCACACGCGTATCCTTTTCCAACAGATAGCGTAGCTCAGCCCTAATGGGAGGTTCGTCATCAACCACCAAGATGTTCCAGCCTTCGGACATATGTGCTTCCCCTCTTTTTCTCTCAATCCAACCGCGTGCTACGCCGTCAACGGCGCCGGCTCATGCGGCTCGCCGTTCAGCTCGACGATGACCTGCGTTCCCACGCCCTCCTGGGACTTCACGCGCATGCCGGAATCTTCTCCGTAAAAGAAATGGATGCGCTGAAGCACGTTGAAGAGCGCCAGGCCGCAACCTCGCTTGACGGAGCCGTCGGCGGTAATGCTCTCGGGCTCCTCCAGGCGATGTTGCTCAAACAGATGCGCGCAGACTTCTTCGCTCATACCGATGCCGTCGTCCTCGACGATGATCTCCAAACCGTCATCGGTCTCGAAAGCCCTAACATGAATAGAAAGCGGCTCGGTCTCGCGCTGCGCGTGCTTGATGCAGTTTTCGAGCAACGGCTGCAAGATAAACGGCGGCACCATGCAATCGCGCACCTCAAAGTCGATATCGACCGAGACGCGCAGACGGCCGTCGCCATAACGAGCCTGCATAAGATTGATATAGCGAGTGCCCTGTTCCACCTCGTGCTCGAGCGTTGTGAGGGTATCGGAATCAGAAAGCGTCTGACGGTAGTAGTTGGAGAAGTCGATCAGCAGCGATCGCGCCTTGTCGGGCTCGGCTCGAACGAGCGACACGATGGTGCTGATGGTGTTAAACAGAAAATGAGGATCGACCTGCGATTGTAAGGCGCGCAGCTCCACGCGGGCCGTAAGCTCGTCCTGGCGCTCGAGCTCAAAGCTCGCAAGCTGCGTGGAAATGAGGTCGGCAAAGCCCGAGGCAAGCGCCGTCTGGCGCATATCGATGCTGCTCAGACGGGGATAATACAGCTCGAGCGTGCCCACGCAATGCCCGCGCACGGTAAGCGGTGCGACAATACCGGCGCGCAGGCGCGGAAAGTAGCCACCTGTCTCGGTCGAGGCATCGCGCGAGAACACGCTTTGCTCACCGCTGTTGATCACGTTGAGCGTAGTCCGCAGTACCACCGGGGTGCCCGCGGGGCATTTTGCCGAGTCCTCGCCCCAGCTTGCCAACACCTGCTTGCCGTCGGTAAAGCAGATGGCAGAGGCGATAGTTTCGGACAGGATGATCTTAGAGGCGCCCAGGGCAGCTTCGGGCGTAAGGCCGCGCGACGTGTAGGCGAATATTTTTGATGCGATGGCGAGCGTGCGGTCGGTTGCGCTCGATGTGAGGTCGTCGGGAACGACAAAGACGTACGAGAAGAAGAAGCACAGCATGACCAAGCCGGCAATGACGACAACGGCCGGAACGGGATTGGGATTATCGGTTAGATCCCAGATGAGCAGCAGGATAAGCAGCGGAACGACAATACCGAGCAAGATGGCTTGAACCACATGCTGAGCGGTACGAAAGACCTTGGTAGAGTTGTAGCTCTTGCCCAGAATCAGCCTATTGAGATCCACCGTCATCTCCTTCTTACCGACGCACCCCATAGCAATAAAGAGGGCCGCAAGCGACCCTCTCCATTGCATTATGCAATCAAATACTGTGTTTTACATCAAGCCATCGATGAACGGTAGCTTAGGCGCTGTACTTGTTTGCCTCGCCGAAGGTGCCGCCCTCGACAATCCAGCCGTCCTTCATGATGACGTCCATGTTGTCGGTGTTGAGCACGTGGATGTCGGCGGCGACGTCACCGTTGACGACCAGCAGGTCGGCGCACTTGCCGGCCTCGATGGAACCGGTCTCGTCCTCGATGTGGCACATCTTGGCACCGTTGAGGGTGGCGCAGGTGATGGTCTCGACCGGAGTGAAGCCGATCTTGTCGACGAACTCGTACATCTCCTCGATGGAGCAAGTGCCGTACGGGGTGACGAAGGAGAAGGAGTCGGAGCCGATCGTCATGACGACGCCGCGCTTCTTGGCCTCGCGCAGGCAGTCGTAGTTGCGCTGCAGCTCCTTCTCGACCAGAGTGCCCTCGTACTTGTCGTGCAGCTCGGGAACGTAGACGGGCGGATAGGTGGCGTACCAGGTGGGCAGGAAGGCGATCGTCGGAGTGAAGAAGGTGCCCTGCTCGGCCATGAGGTCCATGGTGCGCTCATCGATATCGAAGCCGTGAATCAGCTGCTCGCAGCCAAAGCGAACGGAATCGTAGGCAGCGGCGTGGTTGTTGTAGCAGTGGCTCCACACGGGGATGCCGACCATCTTTGCCTCTTCGACCACGGCCTGAATCTCCTCGGAGCAGTAGTGCTGGTCGCGGCCGGAGTCCCAGCGCCAGATGCCGCCACCGGTAGCCCAGATCTTGATGGCATCGGGGTTCTCGCGCAGGCGACGGCGGACGGCCTTGCGCAGATCCCAAGGACCGTCGACCTGATCGCCCCAGGGGTGCGATTCCTTGTTGAGCTCCTGGCTGCAGTGGTGGGAGTCGCCGTGGCCGGCAACGCGGCAGAAGCCAAGGCCGGTGGCCAGAACGCGCGGGCCCTTGAAGACGCCCTTGTCGATGCAGTCACGGATCTGGATACCAAAGCGGCCGATCTCGCAGACGGTGGTGAGGCCGTGGGTGAGGCAGTCGTAGGCCTGCTTGACGGCGACGGCCTGCTTCTCGAGGAGCGGCTGCATGACCCAGTCGGTGTCATCGTCGGTCAAGTTGCCCGAGAAGTGCAGGTGGGTGTCGATCAGGCCGGGAAGGACGGTCTTGCCGGCGGCGTCGATGACCTCAACGCCCTCGGGAAGGTCCTGCATGGCGCCGGCGTACTCGATCTTGCCGTTGTCGTCGACGAGAACGAGGGAGTTCTCGACCGGCTCGGCACCGGTACCGTCGATGAGCTTGCCGCCAACGATTGCATACTTAGTGGACATGGTTCCTCCTTATGGATCCATATAGTGGGCGAGGCCGCGTTGGGTTAAGGCCTCACAAAGCTACCCAAGTGGTGCCGGGTTCGGTGCGCGGAAGAGAGGGTCCCGCACACCTGATCCGCCCCGGCTCGGCGTTACTTTTTGCGGGAATTGGTGAAGGCCATGAGAGCCAGGCCGACGGCCAGCCAGCCGATCACGATGCTCCACTCCACCATGTTGAGGGAGGCGGGAGAGAACGGAATCACGAGCAGGCCGATGATGATGGCGCAGGCAGCGATAGCGAGGCCGATGCCAAACTTGCCGCCGGGCACCTCGTAGGGACGAGGCAGGTCGGGCTCGGTGAAGCGCATGCGCAGGCAAGCGAGGGCGACCATGCCGCAGGAGAAGATGAAGGCGAGAGCCGACACGTTGGTCAGAGGGATGAGCATGTTCTTGCCAAGGAACGGACCGACGACGGTGATGGCGCCCAGAACGACGCAGGCGAGCTTGGGAGCGCCGGACTTGGGGTCGACCTCGGCGAACTGCTCGGGCAGCTGGCCCTTGCGGCCCATGGCGAGCATGATGCGGCTCGTGGCGCCGTAGAAGGAGTTCATCGGACCCATGGGTCCAAGCGTAGCGATGACGAGCATGGCCAGGTACAGGAGCATGTTGATGCCCTTGAGGCAGGCAAGCGCGGGAACCGGGCTCTTAACAAACTCGTGCCAGTCAAGGATAGTGCCGAACGAGTAAATGCAGACCATGTAGAAGCCGCCGGCGGCCAGCAGGGCCAGGGAGATGATCTTGCCGAACTTGTTCCAGTTAAGGCCCTCGGCTGCTTCCTCAGCCTGCTGAGGAATGGTGTCGAAGCCGGCGTAGAAGAACGGGGTCAGAACCAGGACCGACACGATGCCGGCAAACAGGCTGGTGCTCTCGGTAGCGGCCTTGCCGCCGCCAGCGCCGGTGACCTGGGAGAACACGGGCATGGCGTTGTCCGGCGAGCCGGTGAACAGCGAGACGCCCATGGCGAGCAGCATGCCGCAGAGCAGAGCCTTGGTCAGGAAGGCCTGGAGCTTGGCAGCCGAGCTGGCACCGCGGAAGTTAAGGAAGATGACGTAGACTGCAAAGCCGAGCGCGATCAGCGTCGGGAACAGGTAAACGTCGGCCCCCAGGATGGTGTAGAGCTTGATGGCGCGCAGCCACTCAAGGCCGGGCAGGCTGCCGAACATCTCGGACACGAGGGTCGAAATGGCGATGGCCTCCCACGGGCACAGGATGCCGTTGCCCAGGGCCAAAAGCCATCCGGTGATGTAGCTCAGCGTACGGCCAAAGCTACGATCGACATACTCGACGATGCCGCCTGAGATGGGGATAGCAGCCGTGAGCTCACCGAAAACAGCTCCGACGGGCACGAGGAAGATTGCACCCAAGAGGAATGCGATCATAGCGGGAACGGGACCGCCGCCCACGACCATCCAGTCGCCGACCTGCAGAACCCAACCGGTACCGATGATGGCACCAAAGCCGATGGTGAAGAAGTTCCAGAGCGAAAGCGTTTTCTTCATGCCGCCGTTATCCTCGACTGCAACTTCTGCGTTCTTGTCCGCCATTGTTCCCCTCCTTTCCTTTTTGACGCCCCTTGACATCACCCCTTGCGCGGTCTGTTTTGCCGCGCGCTTTTATTTCGTGGCTTTAAGATACGGCCTTGGCACAGCAGCGCCGCTTGTAGCTCGACCGAAGGCAGAACTGCAAAACGAGCGGCGCCATTTTTGGGACGAACGGCGGGAGACGTCATTCGTCTTGGACGCTTTCATCTTGTCTGCTTTTGAATACCTGTTGCCGTGGCGCTTGGCGCGCGGCGCGGCAACGTTCATACCATTTGTCAGGCTTTTGGCGCACATGCCCATGTGTCGTGCATCTTTTTATGTAGGATAGACAAGTTACACATGAGGCAAGGTGATTCGAATGGCATACGGATACAATGACGGCGACCAACGGCCACAAAGCGTGCGCCTTGCCGGCCGCACCACACCAACGCCCAGAAGCACCTCCGACAACGACAACCCGCAGCGCCCCCAAGAGCAGCCCGGGGCTTCTTCGCGGCAACAAAGCCGTACCGTGCAGCAGTCAGACCGCGTGAGTACGAGCACACGCCAACGCCAGACCGACACATCGCAGCCACGTCGCTACGATCGCCGTAAGACCGACTACTACGTCAAGCGCTCCTTTTCGCGACCTCAACGCGATCGCGGCAATTCCGCCCCTCACCCTGCGTCGCACGCCACAAGCCACGCGCTTCCGGCCCGCCGCCTACGCCTTACGCTTTGCTCCATCGCCGCCTGCCTCGTCTTTGTGTTTTTGGGATCCTGTATCTCCCACGGATCAGCCGGTCTTGAGCCCACTGCCGAAGACAAGCTGCTTAAAGCTCCCGTCGCGCCCGGTTACTCCTTTGCGTTCTCGACCCCACGCTCGCAATGGCAGGCCGGCGCCATGCCCCACATCTACCAAATTGACCCCGCATGGTCGGAGCTGCCCTATGCCGGCGGCACTATTCGCGAAAACGCTTGCGGTCCCACTTGCCTCACCATGGTCTATATCTTTAAGACCGGCCACACCGATAAGACGCCGGTCGATATATGCGCACTGGCCGAAGCCGGCAACTACGCCCCCACCGGTGCCACCGAGTGGTCGTTTATGACAGGCGGTGCGTGGCAGCTGGGGCTCAACGGAACACAGCTCTATAACGATCGCGAATCGATTACCCAAGCACTTCGCTCGGGTGCGCCCGTCATCGCCGCAGTGCGCCCCGGTACGTTTACCAACGTAGGCCACTACATCGTGCTCTACGGCATCGACGACGCCAACCAGATTGGCGTCTACGACCCCAACTCGGCCAGCCGCAGCGCCCGCCGCTGGGGCGTCGTAGAGGTCCTCAACGAAGTCGAAGCCATGTGGGCCTACTACTAGTCATTGGGGACAGACTTAAATGAGTGGTCATTGGGGACGCTCATGTTTGACTAGTCATTTAAGAACGTCCCCAATGACTAGGTGAATAGCAAAAGCCCCGCAGTCGGAGCGGACTGCGGGGCTCATGAAGAGAGGCTAGTTTGTGGGCGCTTTGCCTGACGCCCACGAGAGAGGCAACAGAGTAGAGACTACTCGTGGATGCGAGTACCGGAGAGGCCGGCCATGGTCTCGGCAGCCTTGTCCAGGGCGCCGATGATGCAGGTGCGGCCCTTGCGGGAACGAGCGAACTTGATGGCAGCGCGGACCTTGGGTTCCATGGAACCCTTGCCGAACTGGCCCTCGTCGGCCAGGCGCTCGGCCTCGTCGGCGGTGATGTCCTCGAGCTCCTCCTGGTTGGGCTTGCCAAAGTTGATGGCGACATGCTCAACGGCGGTCAGCAGGAACAGAACGTCGGCGTCGCAGTCCTCGGCCAGCAGCTCGCCGCCCAGGTCCTTGTCGATGACGGCGGGAACGCCCTTGTAGCAGCCCTTGTTCTCGTAGTCGCGGACGACGGGGATGCCGCCGCCACCGCAGGCGATGACGATGAACTCGTTGTCGAGCAGGTTGAGGATGGAGTCGGCCTCGACGATCTTTTTGGGATCGGGGGAAGCGACGACGCGACGCCAGCCGCGGCCGGAATCCTCGACGAAGACCTTTGAGGGATCCTCGGCCATGAACTCCTTGGCCTGCTCCTCGGTGTAGAAGGGGCCGATCGGCTTGGTCGGGTTCTTGAACGCGGGGTCGTCGGGGTCGCACTCGATCTGGGTGACGACGGTGGCGGCGTGCCAACGCTTATAGCGCTTGTGCATCTCGCGGCCGATGCCCTGCTGCAGGTGATAACCAATGTAGCCCTGGGACATGGCGCCGCACTCGGGCAGCGGCATCTCGGGGGTGCCGATGGCATCGTGGGCAGCGGCGAAGGCGTTCTGGATCATGCCGACCTGCGGGCCGTTGCCGTGGGTGATGATGATCTCATTGCCCTGCTCGATGAGACCGAGGAGAGCGTGGGCGGTGTTGCTCACGGCCTCGATCTGCTCGACGGGGTTGTTGCCGAGGGCGTTGCCGCCAAGGGCGACGACAATACGATCGGGCTTGCCAAGAGGCTTAGACATTGCTGGAATCCTTTCTGTAAAAGGCCTACAACCCATTAATAACCCGCGTCCGTGCGATACGCGAGTTTATTAAGGTTTATATTCTCTTTATCGCTCATTTTATTCATTTTGAAAATAGCGGAACGGTGAACGGTCGTTTTTATCCGCTCAGCGTACAGAACCCCAGCTCAGGCATATCTACGCCATTTACGTGCAACTTTATTTAAATGCAGCGAGGATTATGTCGGATTATGCAAACTACATCTCTGCTAAACACAAAACGGACAGCGTAAAATCTTACTCGCACTATACGAGATTCTATGCACATATAAGTCGAGTATGCACCCCTGCAAAAACAAGGGGCTTTTCATCCAGCATAAGGAATAAAGAAGAGCTCCGAAAAGGCGGCAACAGCCAAGTCCCCCATCCATCCCCAAAGTGGCGCGAGGTTTCGCGGCAAAGCCGCGAAACAGCGAAAGGGACGGAATACCCGCCAACTACGTCCTTCATCCGCCCACACAATCCGAGGACGTAGTCGTAGCAGGATCTGAGGGCTGACCTTCGCGGACACTCCGCACTGATATTTTCTGTATTGAAGACGTCGATGATGCACCCGTATACCATTGACGTCGACACCATC
>UQPL01000027.1:0-14890 GCA_900542895.1 uncultured Collinsella sp.
TCGGTCATCATGCGATAACCCTTGCCAAAGACATGCTCGGCCTTGCAGTCATTGAGCTCATGATCGCCCGGGACAATGGCCACGACTGGCTTGCCCTCGGCATCGATGAGAGCCAAGGACTTGCGCGTGCCGTTCTCGGGGAAGCCAAAGAACTTTGCAACGGCCTCGATGGTGCCCATGCCCGGAGTCTTGACCTTGGTGAGCGTACCGTCGCCAGGACCCTCGGTCACAACGACCTTGGTGCTTGCGGCCTCATCGTCGGCAGCGAAGCCGCAATCGTCGCAGTAGACGAGCGAAGCCTCGCCGGCGTCGGCCAAAGCCATATACTCGACGGAGGTATCGCCACCGATCTCGCCGGAGTCGGCGACAACGGGCAGGGCCTTGATGTAGCAGCGCTCGCAAATGTTGGCATAGGCCTGCTTCATCTTGTCGTACTCCTCCTGCAGGCTCTCCTGCGTGGCGGAGAAGCTGTAGGCGTCCTTCATGATGAACTCGCGACCGCGCATCAGGCCAAAGCGGGGACGGAACTCGTCACGGAACTTGTCCTGGATGTGGTAGAGGTTGACGGGAAGCTGCTTATAGGAGCGCAGTTCATTGCGCACCAGGGCGGTGACAGTCTCCTCGTGGGTGGGGCCCAGCACGAACTCACGGCCGTGACGGTCATCGAAGCGCACGAGCTCCTTGCCATAGGCATCGATACGGCCGGACTCACGCCACAGCTCGGCATCGACCATGATAGGCATCATGAGCTCCTGGGCACCGGCGGCATCCATCTCGTCGCGCACGATGTTCTCGATCTTGCGGATCGAGCGCCATGCGAGCGGCAGATAGGAATACAGGCCGGCGGCCTCCTTGCGGATCATGCCGGCGCGAAGCAGCAGACGGTGGCTCGCAAGCTCGGCGTCCGCCGGATCCTCTTTGAGCGTCGGCGCGTAAAGCTTAGACATATACATTGCTCGAGTCATTTACTTCTCCTCAATAAGCTTGTCGACCTCGGCCATGAGCGCGTCGACAATTTGATCCTCAGCTACTTTACCAATGATCTGGCCATGCGAAAAGAGCAGGCCCTGACCTCGTCCACAGGCCACGCCCAAGTCGGCGTCGGAAGCCTCGCCGGGGCCATTAACGGCACATCCCATCACGGCGATGGAAAGCGGCGCGGAATAGTTCTTCAGTCGCTCGGTAACCTCCTCGGCGATGGGAATGAGGTTGACCTGGCAACGAGCGCACGTGGGACACGAGACAATCTCGGGACCACGGCGACGCAGGCCCAGCGACTGCAAAATTCCCCAGGCAACCGGCGGCTCCTCAACCGGATCGGCTGTGAGCGACACACGCATGGTGTCGCCAATGCCTTCGAAAAGCAAGATACCCAAGCCTACAGAGCTCTTGATGGTGCCCTGGAGCTTGGTCCCCGCCTCCGTCACGCCCAGGTGAAGCGGAACGTGGGGAATCTCACGCGACAGGGCTCGATAGGTATCAAGCGTCGTTTGCACGCTATGGGCCTTGGCCGAAAGCACAATGTTCGTAAAACCGCGGTCCTCAAAGTGCTTGACGAAACGCTCGCTCGACATCACGAGCTTCTCGGGCTGCGTAAGCTCGTCGCGCTCAGCGATATCCTGCTCGAGTGAGCCGGCGTTGACACCGATGCGAATCGCACAGCCCGCAGCGCCGGCGGCGTCGATGACGGCATCGACCTTAGCCCAATCGCCGATATTGCCGGGATTGATGCGAAGCTTGGCGGCACCAGCCTCGACGGCGCCGATGGCGAGCTTATGGTTAAAGTGAATATCGGCGACGATCGGCACCGGAGACTCGGCACAGATGGTGCGGAAACCCTCAAGCGCGGCCTCGGTGGGCACGCTCACGCGCACGATATCGCAGCCAGCCTGCGCCAACGCGCACACTTGCGCAAGCGTTGCCTGGGCGTCAGCGGTATCGGTGCAGGTCATGGATTGGACCACCACCGGCGCGCCGCCACCGATCTGCACACCGCCCACATGCACGGGGCGCGTCAACTCGCGCGGCAAAGGATGGGTTAAAGACAATCCAAACACTCCCCTACAAAATAAATCGAAGGACGTCGGAACGAAGCATATAGACAAATAGCAGTGCAAAGAGCGCGATGCCAACATAGCTCACAATCGTCTGCACCTTGAGTGGCAGCTCGCGACCCGCAAACTTTTGAATGATCTCGATGACCAGCTTGCCGCCATCGAGTGGTGGGATGGGCAACAGGTTCATAAAGCCAAGCGAGAACGAAATGAGGGCGGCAAACGAAAGGAACGTGGCAGGGCCGGCAGCAGCAGCCTGTGAGGACATAACGCTAATGCCCACGATCGAAGAAGACTGATCAAGAATCTCCATCGTATGCTGCGGCTGGAGCAGGCGCATCACGCCCTCCGCTGTCCGCACGACATAGGAGAACGACAGGCGAGCCGACGTGATGGGGTCTAAACGGACCACCTGCGTAGAGGCATACACACCTAGGCGCTCGTCCTCTTTGAGCGCAACCGAGGTCGAATGCTGCTTGCCGTCGCGCTCATACTCAATGGCGATATCGTCCTTACCGGCGGCCTTGCCGATGGCATCGTAAACGTCCATCCAGGTAGCGCACGATACTCCGTCAACCGAAAGGATCGCGTCGCCGCCCTCGATACCCGCCTTGGCGGCAATAGACCCCTCGTCAACCTGACCGATCACGTTGGTATCCATCGGCACGGTGACACCCGCAATAGAGTAGATGCTCATAAGCAGCAAAAAGCCCGTCAGGATATTGACGAGAATGCCCGCGAGCAGCATAAAGGCGCGCTTGAGAAAACCCTGGCCCAGATAGGTATGCGAACGCTCTTGCGCAAGGAACTCGGCTTCGCCGCACGGCAGCTCCCACACATCGCCCTCGGCAGTTGAATGTTCGCGATCGAAACGGCGGCCGTCAAAGGTAGTGTAACCCGCCGCATCTCGCGGCAGCGTCTGATACTTGGTGGGATAGTAGCTCGGCGAGGGCTTCTCCCCTTCCTCATACCAGGGCGCGATGGAGCCCCAACCCAAGAGCAAGGCACATGCCTCGAGCACATCCCCCTCGGACAGCTCAAGTTCGGCGGCAAGGTCGGCAACGGTCACGCGACCATGACGATAGATAGCCGCGAGCACGCGATCGGCGCACGAGACGTCGGTCGGATCCATACCGCAGATGGCAGCGTAGCCACCCAGCAGCAGCGGGGTCACGCCAAACTTAGTTCCAATGCGACGCGACGTGTAATGGATGTCAAAGCGGCACGGAAGGCCCAAAAAGAACTCGGTCACACGGACGCCGCAGGCACGCGCCGCCAAAAAGTGGCCGCCCTCGTGCAAAAACACGAGGACGGAAAGCATCAGCAGGCCCCAAAAGACCGATGAAAGAACGCTCAGAACAGTATCCATAAAACGAAAAAGCAATCCTTATGGGTTAGGAACGGGTTGCGGCGAGCACCTGCGCAGCTTTTTCACGCGCCCACGCATCGATGTCGCGAAGCTGCTCAAACGAATCGACCGCCTGCATATCGTGGGCATCCATGCAGGATTCCACAATGCGATCGATATCGGTAAAGCTGCAGCCATCGTGCAGAAAGGCATCGACGGCGACCTCGTTGGCGGCATTGAGCACGCACGGCATGGTGCCACCCGTCTTGCCGGCACGCTCGGCCAGTGCCAGACAGCGGAAGGTATCCATGTCGGCAGCATCAAACGTGAGCTGCCCCAGCTCGCGGAAATCGATACGAGGCGCCGGGGTATCCCAACGCTCGGGATACGAGAACGCGAACTGAATGGGAATACGCATGTCGGAAGCACCGAGGTGCGCCATCACGGAGCCGTCGGCGAACTCGACCATAGAGTGAATCTTGGACTGACGCTGCACGACCACGTTAATGAAATCGAGGTCGCAGTTAAACAGATGCATGGCCTCAATGCGCTCCAAGCCCTTGTTCATGAGGGTGGCGGAGTCGATGGTGATCTTGGCACCCATGGCCCACGTGGGATGTGCGAGGGCATCGGCACGCGTCACGCGGTCGAGCTCGCCGCGCGTGCGGCCAAAGAACGGACCGCCCGAGCAGGTGAGCCAAATACAATGAGCCTCGCGTGGGTTCTCCCCCAGATAGCACTGGTAGATGGCGGAGTGCTCAGAGTCGACTGGAATAAGCTGGCCCGGTTGCGCCAACGGCATAAGCAAGTCGCCACCGACGACGAGGGACTCCTTGTTGGCAAGGGCAAGGCGCTTATTTGAGGTCAAGGCCGCATGGCTCGCCTCGAGACCGGCGGCACCCACAATAGCGACGAGCACGCAGTCGACATCGTCGCGACGCGCGAGCTCGCAAACCGCCTGCGCGCCAACGCCGAGCTTCGTTCCCTCGGGCAACTCCTGCAGCACGGCGTCATCGCCGTGAGCGACATCGGCCACGGCAACCGCCGGAACCGAGAACTCGCGGGCAGCGGCAACGAGCTCGGAGGTACTGGAGTTAACGGACAGCGCCGTCACCTGCAGGCGATCGGCATGCTGGCGGCACACATCGAGCGCCTGGGTGCCGATGGAGCCCGTACAACCCAGGATGGCAACACGGAGGCGTCCATCGGGGCCATACGTCGTCTGGAATGACATTACAGCACGCCTCCGATCATCAGCATCAGCTGCGCGGTGATGCAGCCGAAGATAAGCGAATCGCTACGATCGAGCATGCCGCCGTGGCCCGGGATAAGGTTGCCGGAATCCTTGACGCCCACGCCGCGCTTGATGCGCGACTCGATAAGGTCGCCGATAACGCCCAGAATGGACACGACCACGCCGCACAGCAGCGCATAGAGCAGGCTGAGCTTGTAGAAATGCGTCGCCCACAGGATGAGCCAAATCAAAACCGAGCCCAGGATGCCGCCGGCAAAACCCTCCCAGCTCTTTTTGGGAGAGATCTTGGGAACCATCTTGTGTTTGCCGATACGACTGCCCACGATGTAGGCAAACGAGTCGGAGACCCAAAGGGACGCGCAAACGCCCACCGAAAGCAGGGCGCCGGCAAAACCGGGCACGGCATCGCGCAGCAGCACGATAGCCGACAGCATAAAGCCAGTGTAGATGGGACCCATGAGCGTCACGGCCACATCAGAGATGCGGGTACGCGGCGACCAGACATACCAAATGCCCACAGCGAGCATCAGGGCAAAAAGCAGGGCATTCAGCAACATCGAATCGCCCAACGCCGACAGCGGAAAGAGTACGGCGGCAGCGATACCCATGC
This sequence comes from uncultured Collinsella sp., assembly GCA_900542895.1. Taxonomy (GTDB): domain Bacteria; phylum Actinomycetota; class Coriobacteriia; order Coriobacteriales; family Coriobacteriaceae; genus Collinsella. Next base: position 5,268 of record UQPL01000027.1, read on the forward strand.
GCTCGTTAGCCATCTTGCCATCGAGCCTTGTCATACGGAAAAACTCATAGCAGCACAGACCGCTCATGACGGAAACAAAGATGGCCGTGGGCACGATACCCATAACCAGGCACAGGATAAAGACGACGGCGTAGACGATACCGGCGGCGGCACGGGTAATAAAGCCCGCAAGCCACGAACCGGAGCCGCTCTTCGCTGCAGGAGCTCCCGCAGCGGTAGCTTTGCGCGCAGGCGTCTTGGGAGCAGATGCCTTGGGACGATCGGACACGATTAAGCCTCCTCGGTCTTGCTCAGTCCACCAAACCTACGGTCACGGCCCTGATAGGCCAAAATGGCGTCGACAAGGCCCCAACGATCAAAGTCGGGCCAATAGGTATCGGTGACGTAGAACTCGGAATAAGCCACCTGCCACAGCAGATAGTTCGAAAGGCGCAGCTCACCAGAAGTGCGAATCACAAGCTCAGGATCGGGAAGGCCGGCGGTATAGAGGTGGGAAGCCACCATGTCGTCATCAATTGCGCCAGGATCGATCTTACCGGCGGCAGCGTCGAGTGCGATCTGACGGACAGCGCGGGTAATCTCGGCACGCGCGCCGTAGTTGACGGCAAGCGCCAGCGTCATACCGGTGTGATCGGCGCACTCGGCAAGACCGCGTTCAAAAACGTCGCGGGTCTTCTTGGGCAGCGCGGAAATGTCACCCAAAAAGACAACGCGCACGTTTTCGCGCTTCAGAAGCGGCAGCTCGTCGATAAACGTCTTGGCAAACAGATGCATCAAGACGTTGACCTCATGCTGCGGACGGTTCCAGTTTTCGGTCGAAAACGCATAGGCCGAAAGCACGTCGACGCCCAGACGCACGCAGGCGGTAATAATCTCGCGAAGGGAGACGATGCCCGCCTTGTGGCCCTCAGTGCGCGCAAGACCGCGCGACGTGGCCCAACGACCGTTGCCGTCCATGATGCACGAGATATGGTGCGGAATGTTATTGAGGTCAAGGTCGGAAAAACCGACGCCCGCAGGGGCGTCGGCAAAGTACTCGACCAGTTTATGCTCGTCGTATTGCACCTTAGATCTCCATGACCTCGGCTTCTTTTTCCTTCAGAAGCTCCTCGACCTTGGCGACATACTCATCGGTGTGCTTCTGAACCTTGGCCTGCTCGCGACGGACATCGTCCTCGGTGAGCTCCTCATCGCGCTCAAGCTTGTTGTTGAAGTCGCGACGGATGTTACGGATAGACACCTTGGCCTGCTCGGCGTACTCGCGACACTCCTTGACGAGCTCGCGACGGCGCTCCTCGGTGGGAGCCGGGAACGGCAGACGAACGACGGTGCCATCGGAGTTGGGGGTAATACCCAGATCGGAAGCGCCGATGGCCTTGACGATAGCGTTGATGAGTGCCTTGTCCCACGGCTCGATGAGCAGCATGTGGGCCTCGGGGGTCTTGACGGCGGCAACCTGCGTGACCGGCGTGGGAACACCGTAATAATCGACGGTGATGTCGGACAGAATGTTGGCATTGGCGCGGCCGGTACGAACCTTGGAGAAGTTATGCTTGAGGGACTCGAGCGACTTGTCCATGTGGGCGGTGATGTTCTCTGCCATGCTTAATCCTCCTGATAGACGAGCGTGCCGACGGGCTCACCCGAAAGCGCGCGCTTGACGGTGTCCTCGCCATCGATGTTGAGGACCAAAATCGGCATACGGTTGTCCTGGCACAGTGCCGTAGCCGTGGAATCCATAACCTGCAGACCGCGGACGAGAACCTCGTGATAGGTAATCTTGTCAAAACGGACGGCATCGGCGCACTTGATGGGATCCTTGTCATAGATGCCGTCAACCTTGGTGGCCTTGATCAGAATCTCAGCACCGATCTCGCACGCACGAAGAGCCGCGGCGGTGTCGGTCGTAAAGTACGGATTACCCGAACCGGCGGCAAAGATAACGACGTTGCCCTTGGAAAGGTGGTTGATGGCGCGACGGCGAATATAGGGCTCGCAGATCTCGTTCATCTGGATAGCGCTCATAACGCGGCAGGGAACATCGTTGTGCTCGAAGGCATCCTGCAGGGCGAGCGCGTTCATAACGGTTGCCAGCATGCCCATGTAGTCGGCCTGAGCACGCTCCATGCCACCGGCAGCGCCAGCCATGCCGCGGAAAATATTGCCGCCGCCGACAACGACGCCGACCTCATGGCCAACGGCGAGCAGCTCCTTGACCTGCTTAGCAAGATGGTCGGTAACCTTGGGGTCGATGCCATATTGGCCGTCGCCCATCAGCGCTTCGCCGGAAAGCTTAAGAAGCACGCGTTTATATCGGATGTCGGACAAAGCGATCCTCCTTTAGATTGAACTCTCAACATTCTATCAAAGGCTCTAAGAAGAGCCATGAAAAAGCAGGCTGTGAGTAAAACCCACAGCCTGCTCATTACCAGCTACAAAAGCTTATTTACTCGCCACGGACCAGACGGTCAAAGGCAACGACGGTAATGGTGTCGCCGAGCTCCTTGGAGACCTGCTCAGCGTACTTCTTAATGGTGAGGGAGCTGTCCTTGATGAACTCCTGCTCGGTGAGCACGGACTGCTTGTAGAACTTCTCCAGACGGCCGACAGCCATCTTCTCCTGAATGGCCTCGGGCTTGCCGGACTCGGCAGCCTGAGCCATGTAAATCTGCTTCTCGTGCTCGACGGTCTCGGCCGGAACCTGATCGCGGGTAGCGCAGATCGGGGCGACGGCGGCAACCTGAAGGGCAACGTCGTGAGCGAAGGTCTTGAAGGACTCAGCCTGAGCGGTCTCGGCCTTCTCGAAAGCAAACTCGACGAGGACGCCGATCTTACCACCCATGTGGATGTAAGAAGCGAGCGCGCCTTTCTCAGCCTTGCGGGCGGCAAAGCGGGAGATCTTCATGTTCTCGCCCATGATGTGAATCATCTCGGTGAGCTCGGAGGAAACGGTCTCCTCGCCCATCGGCTTCTCGAGCAGAGCGTCGACGTCAGCAGGCTCGGTGGTAGCGACAACCTCAGCGACCTTAGAAGCAAAGCCGGTGAACTTGGCGTTGGAGCCAACGAAGTCGGTCTCGCAGGAGAGCTCGAGCAGAGCGCCGGTCTTGCCATCCTCGGAGACGAACGCGGCGACAGCGCCCTCGTTGGTCTCACGGCCAGCCTTCTTGGCAGCCTTGGCAAGGCCGTTCTTGCGCAGAACGTCGACAGCGGCGTCCATGTCGCCGTCAGCCTCGACGAGAGCCTTCTTGCACTCCATCATCGGGGAGTCGGTCATCTCGCGGAGCTGCTTGACCATAGCGGCGGTAATCTGGGCCATTGTGGTTCCTTTCAAAGAGATGAAAAAGAATTAACTAAGACTGATTTACTCGGCCTTGGGCTCAGCGGCCATCTCGGCCTCGGAGACCTGCTCCTTACCAGAGCCAGCGAGGCAGGCGTCAGCCATGAGCTCGCACATAAGGGTGACAGCGGAGATAGCGTCATCGTTGCAGGGGATGCCGTACTCGACCTCGTCGGGATCAGAGTTGGTGTCGATCAGAGCGACGACGGGGATGTTCAGGCGCTGAGCCTCCTTGATGGCGTTCTCCTCGCGCTTGGTGTCGATGACGAAGAGAGCCTGGGGCAGGCCCTTCATGTCGCGAGCGCCACCGAGGTTGGTCTGGAGCTTGGTGAGCTCCTTGCCGAGCACAGCCTGCTCCTTCTTGGGCAGAACAGCCATGCGGCCGTCCTCGACCATAGCCTCGAGCTCCTCCATGCGGTTGATGCGGGAGCGAATGGTGACGAAGTTGGTCAGCATACCGCCGAGCCAACGCTGGTTGATGTAAGGCATGTTGGCGCGCTCAGCAGCGTTCTTGACGGCCTCCTGAGCCTGCTTCTTGGTGCCGACGAACAGCACGTTGCCACCCTTGGCGACGTTCTTGACGAAGGTGTAGGCCTGGTCGGCGTCGAGGATGGTCTGCTTGAGGTCGAGGATGTAGATGCCGTTGCGCTCACCGAAGATGAACGGCTTCATCTTGGGGTTCCAGCGACGGGTCTGGTGACCGAAGTGGCAGCCGGCCTCGAGCAGGGTGCGGATATTAATCTTGGTAGCCATATTAAACCTCCTGTGGTTTGCCTCCGCGCGGGGTCATCCTCCAAAACCAACCCGGACATGTGCTACCAAAGCCCGGGCACCACGGTATGAAGTAGCCGCGCGTGCGTGATAAAAACATGTTGCCGTGAAGCAACCGGATGAATGATAGCAGGAATGCATCTTCCTGCCAACCCGCAATCAAAACCACACACCTGAGCGCGGCGCGGGACGTCCCAGCCACTATTCGCCGCGGGGATGGGCTTGAGCCACGGCACGTTTGAGCCGATCGGGCGTGAGATGCGTGTAGATTTGCGTCGTGGACAGGCTCGCATGACCCAGCAGCTCTTGAACCGAGCGCAGGTCCGCACCGCCCTCAAGCAAGTCGGTCGCAAAGGTATGGCGCATCGCATGCGGGGCGATGTCGGCCGGAATGCCGGCGAGCGTCGCCAGCGTATGGAACCGCCGCCGGAGCATGGCGGCGCTCATGCGATTGCCGCGCGCCGATAAAAGCAGCGGATGCGGCCCGGTAGCGAGGTCACGGCGCTTTGCCTGAGCGAGCAACTCCGGCCTCCCCTCCTCAATATAGAGACGCGTCGCCTCGAGCGCACGACGATACAGGGGGACGATACGTTCTTTGCTCCCCTTGCCCCACAGGCGCAACGTGCGTTCGGACCAAGCGATGGACTCCACATTGAGTGCTGCGAGCTCAGAGATACGAGCACCCGAGGCATAGAGCAGCTCGAGCATCGCCGCATCGCGCAGTCCCTCGGGCGTCGAGGTATCAGGCGTCTTGAGCAGCGCCTCGACCTGCTGGGTCGTAAGGACGCCCGGAAGGTCGCGCGGCAGCTTGGGCGATGCGATCGCCGAGACCGCATCGCCCTCGACAATCCCCTCGGCAGCCATCCAGCGATAGAGAGATCGGATAGCCGACAGGTGCGCCGCAAGCGTTCGGGGAGCCACCTGCTCACGCGAAAGCTCAGCAAGATAGCGACGAATGGTGCGCACGTCGGCAGCGAAAGCATCAATATCCTCGCGCTCGCACCAGGCAGCAAAGCGCTCCAGTCTCGAACCATAGGCAGTCACCGTGTTGGGAGAAAGGCCCTCGACACGTGCGATATAGGCGATAAACGAGTCGACGGTGTCGTACAGGTCAAAGGCTATGACCGGTCGCCTCCAAACAGATCGGAGCGAGTGGCCAGATAGGCATCAAGGGCCTCGAGCGCACGGTCCGCATAGGCCTGGTAGCGGTCGCGCTTGCTACGGCGCTTACCGTCCTCGAGCGGCGGCACCAGACCAAAGTTGACATGCATGGGCTGATAGCCCACGGTGGCAGGATCGGTCGCATAGCCCACGAGCGCACCCAGGGCACCCACGCGCGGCAACTCGACGCCCACGGCACCAATAGCCTCGGCATAGGTGTTGAGCGCGGCGAGCAGACCGGTCGCCACGGCTTCCATGTACCCCTCGGTGCCGGTGATCTGACCGGCCAGGCGCACGCCGGTACCGGGCACGGCAAAGGTGCCATCGAGCACGTGAGGGGCGTCGACAAAGGTATTGCGGTGCATGACACCGTAGCGGAAGAACTCAGCGTTCTCCAGGCCCGGCACCATATGGAAGACGCGCTTCTGCTCGCCAAAGGTCAGGTTTGTCTGGAAACCCACCAGGTTATAGGCGGTCTTCTCCTTGTTCTCGGCACGCAGCTGAATCGCCGCCCAGGGGCGACGTCCGGTACGCGGGTCTGTGAGGCCGACGGGCTTCATGGCGCCAAAGCGAATGGCGTCCTTGCCGGTGCGTGCAACCTCCTCGGCAGGCTGGCAGGCCTGGAACAGATCGCCGCCCTCAAAATCCTTGAGCACCACGCGGTCGGCCGTGGTAAGCGCCTCGATAAAGGCCTCGAACTCCTCCTTGTTGAGCGGAGCGTTGAGATAGTCGCCACTCCCCTGCTCCTCGTAGCGCGACTGCGAGAACAGCACGTCCATATCGAGCGTGGAGGCATCGACGATAGGCGCCGCGGCATCGAAGAACGCAAGGGCGTCGCCACCGACGAGCTTCATGACCTCTTCGCTCAGCGCCGGCGAGCACAAGGGGCCGGCGGCAATGACCACGTGACCCTCGGGAATCTGCGTGACCTCGCCGTGAATGATCTCGATATTGGGACGGGCGGCAACCTCGGCCTCGACAAGCTCGGAAAACTTAACGCGGTCGACCGCCAAGGCACCACCGGCGGGAACAGCGGCGCGATGGGCGCAATCGAGCAGGACTGAACCCATGCGCTCAAGCTCGGCCTTCAGCAAACCAGCCGCGGAATCCGGACGGGTCGACTTAAACGAATTGGAGCAGACGAGCTCTGCCAGGTGATCGGTATGGTGGGCCGGGGAGCTCACCTGGGGGCGCATCTCGCACAGCTTTACGGCAAACCCGCGGTCTGCCAGCTGGATCGCGCATTCCGAACCCGCCAGACCGCCACCGATAACCGTCACCTGATCGAACTGCATCTGCAAACACCTTTCTAATTGACACGTTTTCCATTGTGACCGAAGGGCGTCTGGGCGTGAAGAGCAAACTTGGAGGGCGCATACCTTCCATCCATCATGCGCTCGATAAGGCCCTCGAGTTCAAGCGAACCCAAGAGTTTGAGTACGCCGACAGCATCGAGTGAGACGAGCGCCGCGATGTCGTCGACCTTGAGCGGAGAGGCGATGAGCGCATGCATCACGGTCTGCTGTGTTGGATTCAGGTCGGCAATGCCGGGAGCATCGGGGCGAGAGTAGCGCAGGGTGCCGTAGATGCGTGAGATAGCCATCTCGATAGATTCCTCGTCGATGATGCAGCAGGCACCGTTCGCAATGAGGTAATTCGTGCCACGCGACTCGGGCGATAGGATCGACCCCGGCACGGCAAGAAGTTCGCGCCCCAAATCCATAGCAGCCTCGGCTGTAGAAAACGTCCCAGAAGGCATACCCGCCTCGGATACAAAGAGGGCTTGCGACAGGGCCGCGATCACGCGATTGCGACGCGGAAAGGCAAACTTACGCGGACCCATGCCCCACGGAGAGATCGACACGACCGCGCCACCCGTATCGAGCGTGCGAGTAATAAGCCCCGCGCTCGAACGCGGGTAGTCCACGTCGGCGCCCGTCCCCAGCACCACGACGTGTTTGCCGCCGGCGTTGACCGCAGCCCAACCCGAGGCCTGGTCACAACCAACCGCGCCGCCCGAAACTACCGTCACTCCCGCCTCGACCGCCACCTTTGCCGCAAGCTCTGCCACGGCAAGACCATACGGCGAGGCCTTTCGCGCACCGATGATGGAGAGCGCGGGCGTCGAAAGCGCCTCGGGGTTGCCGCGCACATAGAGCGTCTGAGGTACATCAGAAAGCTCCAAAACGGTCTCGGGATACAACGCGTCACCTGGATGCAGCTCGAAGGTCCCCTCAACCATCATTGGTCCCTCCTTCCCTGGTACATCGCCGCCTCGAGCACGTGGTCCTGCGTCACCTGCTCGCTCTCGGCGACATCTGCGATCGTGCGCGCAATGCGAACAAGGCGCACGATGCCACGCCCTGTGAGATGCGTGCGCTTCGACAGGCCGAGCACACACTTCTCCGCCGCATCATCGAGCTCAAAGGTCGAAACGACGCCGTCAATGGACCGTGTCTCGTCATCCTCGGCCTCGGCATCCGCATCGTCCATACGGGATTCGCGCCAAGCGCGAAAGGCGCGACCGCGCACAACGTAGTCACGTAACTCGGCAGACGACATGCCCTCCGCACCCTCGATAATCACTTGAGGGTCGGGACGGGTCACATCGATCATCATGTCGATACGGTCGGCCAAAGGACCGCGCAGTTTAGACCGATAGCGCTCGACCATCGCCGCCGAGCAGCGACACGGCACCTCGCGATCGCCCAAAAAGCCGCAGGGGCAGGGATTGCTCGCAGCCAGCAGCTGAAAGCGCGACGGGAAGGTAAAAGCCCCGTCGACGCGTACGATCCTCACGTAGCCGCGCTCGATGGGCTGACGCAGCGTCTGCAGCACGCCAGTGGGAAACTCGGCAAGCTCGTCCAAAAAGAGCACGCCGCCATGAGCAAGGCTGATCTCACCCGGGTGCACCGGGCGCCCGCCGCCGATAAGGCCTGCGGTCGAAATACTGTGGTGGGGACTGCGGAAGGGGCGGTGCCCCGCCAACAAGCCATCAATGTTCTCACCCAAAACCGAATGGATGCACAGTGCCTCCTGCTGATCCTCAACGGAAAGCTCGGGCAGGATGCCGGTCATACGGCGTGCGAGCATCGTCTTGCCCGATCCCGGAGACCCGATCATGAGCAAGCCGAGTTCTCCTGCCGCCGCAAGCGCCATGCCGCGTTTAGCGACTTCCTGCCCCAGCACGTCTGCATAGTCGAGCTCGGGCTCAAAGGTCGCCTCGACACCCTCGGAATCCAAGTAGTGCCGTGCGGCATCGCCCATGCCGTGAGCAAGCTGAGACAGATGGTCGATAAAGCCGCAATCCACGCCCGCGAGTGGCACATGCTGGTCGGACCTGCCGGCGATAAAAGACAGCCCCATGTCGCGAGCCAATAGCTGAAACGCCACCTCGCCTTTGACAGGAAGCACCGTGCCGTCCAAGCCGAGCTCGCCGGCGATAAGACAACGATCGAGGTTGTCGCGGGGAATCTGACCATCGGCCGCTAGAACCGCGATGGCGATGGGCAGATCAAAGCCGCTACCGGTCTTGCGAATATCGCCGGGCGCCAGATTGACCGTAATGCCCGAGCGCGGGATCTCAAAGCCGGCCGAGCGCATCGCACAGCGAATACGACCACGTGACTCCATCACCTCCATACTCGGGATGCCGAGCATCTGAATGCCCGGAACGCCGCCGGCAAGCGAGACCTCGACCGTGACGTGAATCGCCTCGACGCCGCGGATGCAGGCCGCGTGAACGGCAAACGTCTCGAACGCCATCACGACACCTGCCAATCGAACGCGTTGTACTGATGCTCGATCTCGGCGATATGCCCGCCGCGAATGGTGACACCCACGGCATCGAAGCGGATCGCCTTGAGCGGATAGTGCTCCATGAGATAGCAACTTGCGATACGGCGATACCGACGCTGTTTTTGGGCATCCACGGCCTCCTCGGGAAAGACCCGCGTGGTGCAATCCAGGGCGACGCGCCTGGTCTTGACCTCGGCCATCACCACGACATCGTCAAGCTCATCGAGCAGCACCAGATCGGCCTCGCCCTCGGTGCAACGATAACCCTGCTCCAGCAAGGTGTAGCCGCGCTCGTTAAAGTAGTCGATGGTGATTAGCTCGCCCAGCATGCCCAGCTCACGGGGACTGAGTCCCTTGATAAACTCGGGCGCCATCGCCCCGCAGTCGAGCTCGCCGTTTTCCCAACGCTCCTTGAGCTGCTGCGTCTTGCTCTTTTTGCTTGCGGCACTCATGGGATCTCCTTTCCCGCACACTGCATTGCCCCGATGATGAGGGCACCTTTCATGCGGGTAAGTACAGGAAGCAAACCAAAAGCTGACCAAATGCCGTCAAAAAA
>UQPL01000028.1:0-14781 GCA_900542895.1 uncultured Collinsella sp.
TGGGGCCGGGCTTTACCGCGCCGGTCGATTGCGACGCCGTGGTCGAGACCATGCGTGGGCATTTCCTCGGCCGTGTCATTACCCAAGGTTCGCCCCAGCCCAATACGGGCGTGCCGGGTGTGATCGCCGGCTATGGCAAGGAGCGCGTTATCCACAGCTCCGCCGCCGGCGTGTTTAGGTCCGACCGCGCGATCGGCGACATCGTGAGTGCCGGCGATGTAATCGGGTATGCGGGTGATACTCCCATGGTCACGCAGATTGACGGCTGCTTGCGCGGCCTTTTGGCCGACGGCGTTCAGGTGACCGAGGGTTTTAAATGTGCCGACGTCGACCCGCGCGGCGATGCCAGCTATATCAACTATATTTCGGACAAGGCGACGTCGGTCGGCGGCGGCGTGCTCGAGGCACTCGCCATGCTCACCGGTGTCTTCCAGGGATAGGAAATTGCAATGGAAAAGCTCGATGTGGTGAATGCTGCACTTGGCGCTCTGAAGGCCGGTAAGACGTGCGAGCTGGTGGTAGTTGCCGGCACGGCAGGGTCATCGCCGCGCGGTGTGGGCGCCTGGATGGCCGTCTTTGCCGATGGCAGCCAGGCGGGCACCATCGGTGGCGGCAAGATTGAGCTCTTTGCGCTGGATGAGGCGCGAGAGCTGCTGGCCGCGGGGCAATCGCGTCTGGTCCGCTACACCATGGGCGGCGAGAACTCCGATACCGGCATGATCTGCGGCGGAGCCATCTGCCTGTGCTACCTGCATCTGGATGCGACCCAGGCACCGTTGTTCCAGGAAATTGCCGACGTCTTGGTCTATCGGCGCATCGGCGACTTCGTCATCGACTTTGAACCGTTTGTCATTCAGGCCCTGGAGGGCGATGTGGCCGAGTACCATGGCGAGGAATCGCGCCGCACCATTGCGGGCTGCCCCGGGCTTTCGCTGGTGGAGGAGGGGAGTAAGGTCACCTACACCAACGCGGCCTCCGAGATTCCCGCGGCGCACATCGAGACGCTCTGCCCCGAGGGCCTGACCTATATCTTTGGCTGCGGCCACGTGGGCGCCGCGACGGCGCGGGTGCTCACGGCGGCGGGCTTTGCCGTCGTGGCGTGCGACGACCGCCCCGGCACGTTGACCCCCGAATGGGTGCCCGGTGTCTACGACCGTCGTCTGGTCGACTACAAGAGCCTGAGCAAGCAGTGCCCCATCGGTCCGCGCGACTTGGTGGTCGTGGCCACAGCAGGTCACAAGTCCGATATCGACGTGGTGATTCAGGCCATGCGCGCCAAGCCCGCCTATCTGGGCTGCCTGGGCTCGCGCCGCAAGACGGCCTTTGTGCGGGCCCGCCTAGAGCAGGAGGGCTTTACGCAGGAGCAAATCGGCGAGCTGCACCTGCCGATCGGCGTTGCCATCGAGGCCGAGGACCCCGAGGAGATCGCCATCTCCATCGCCGCCGAGATGATCCACCTGCGCCGCACCAAGCTCGTCCCCCGCAAGCGCTAGTCGAATCCCCATCAATAAGTTGCGGTGAAATACGGATTGTTTAAGCCTGTTAGGCCGCCCAACAGTCCCTATTTCACCGCAACTGCTTGTTGGGACCCATTTGTGCGGGGGAGTTGTGGAGTTGTGCAGGCAGACGAGGTTTTTCTGGAAATACGCTCCCGATGCGCGTATAGTACCGATTGTTTTGTCGGCTCCTGCTGCGTCGAGTCCAAACCGCGAAATGCCATGAGCGGCGCGGATGCAGCCAGGAGGCACGAGGACAACCCATCGTGGCCACGCCCCGTGCTTAAAACCCCAAGAAGGAGTGAACAATGGCAGAAGAGAAGTATGTGCCGCGTCTGAAGACCAAGTACAACAACGAGGTCAAGCAGCAGCTTCAGGACAAGTTCCAGTACGAGAACGTCATGATGATCCCCAAGTTTGAGAAGATCGTCGTGAACATGGGTGTCGGCGAGGCCGCTACCGATTCCAAGGCCATCGACGGTGCCGTGCGCGACCTGCGCGCCATCACCGGCCAGCAGCCGATGATCACCCGTGCCCGCAAGTCCATCGCTACCTTCCGCCTGCGCGCCGGTATGCCGATCGGCTGCAAGGTTACCCTGCGTGGCGACCGTATGTGGGAGTTCTTCGATCGTCTGACCTCCGTCGCGATCCCCCGTATCCGCGACTTCCGCGGCATCTCCGCCAAGAGCTTCGACGGCCGTGGTAACTTCTCCATGGGCGTCACCGAGCAGCTCATCTTCCCCGAGATCGACTTCGACTCCGTCGATCACCAGCGTGGTATGGACATCACTTTCGTGACCACCGCCAACACCGATGAGGAGGCCAAGGCCCTTCTGGACGCCTTCGGTTTCCCGTTCAAGAAATAGGTTCACCTGCCCTATAAGCGCCGTTCCCACAAGGGGGCGGCGTTTGGGGCGAACAATACTCTATGTGAGGAGGATATAAGTGGCTAAGACATCGATGATCGTCAAGTGCAATCGCAAGCAGAAGTTCTCTACTCGTGAGTACACGCGCTGCCAGCGCTGCGGCCGTCCGCACTCTGTGTACCGCAAGTTCGGCCTGTGCCGTGTCTGCTTCCGCGAGCTTGCACTCAAGGGCGAGCTTCCCGGCGTTAAGAAGGCCAGCTGGTAAGTCACTACCAGCGTTTCAAGCATCAGTTTGGAACAGGGAAAACGCGCTAAAAAGGCTTTGCCGTTAAGGGCGGCGAAGAACCAAGAGCACGTGTTCATCAAGAACGAAGGAGAATCTGTATGAACCTTACAGACCCGATCGCAGATATGCTTACGCGCATCCGTAACGCTAACTCTGTGAACAAGGCCACGGTCTCCATGCCGAGCAGCAAGAAGCTCGTCGAGATCGCTCGTGTTCTGCACGAGGAGGGCTACATCGAGGGCTACGATGTCGAGGACACCGTTCCCCAGAAGACTCTGCACATCACGCTTAAGTATGGTCCCAAGAAGGCTAAGGTCATCAACGGCATCCGCCGCATTTCCAAGCCGGGCCTGCGTAAGTACACCGGCGTTGCCGACATGCCCCGCGTCCGCGGTGGCCTTGGTACCGCCATTATTTCCACCAGCCATGGCGTCATGACCGACCGCGATGCTCGCAAGCACAACGTCGGCGGCGAGATCATCGCTTACGTCTGGTAATTCGCTCGGTAGGTAGAAGGAAAGGAGATCACCGTGTCTCGTATCGGTAATAAGCCTGTCCAGATTCCCGCCGGAGTCGAAGTGGCAGTCAACGGCAACAACGTTGTCGTCAAGGGCCCCAAGGGCCAGCTCGAGCTCGATGTCTTTGAGAAGCTCGCTATCAACGTCGAGGACAACGTCCTCACCGTTTCCCGTCCCGACGACGAGCGTGAGACCCGTGCCCGCCACGGCCTCACCCGCGCCCTCATCCACAACATGGTTGTTGGCGTTTCCGAGGGCTTCGAGAAGAAGCTCGAGCTCGCCGGCGTCGGTTACCGCGTGCAGCAGAAGGGCAAGAACCTCGAGTTCTCCCTGGGCTTCTCGCACCCCGTGATCGTCGAGGCTCCCGAGGGCATCACCTTCGAGGTTCCCGACAACACCCACGTGAACGTCAAGGGTATCAACAAGCAGCAGGTCGGTCAGATCGCCGCTGAGATCCGCGGCCATCGTCCTCCCGAGCCTTACAAGGGCAAGGGTATCCACTACGTTGGCGAGCACATCCGCCGCAAGCTGGGTAAGGCCGCCAAGTAGTCGTAACCGACTCACTCGCATAAGACCAGCACCCCGTCAGGTGCTGGCAAGATCAACCTTTTTAGGAGTTTACGTATGAACAAGCATAAGGCGAAGCTGGAAGGCCTCAAGCGTCGTCAGCGTCGTGTTCGCGGCAAGGTCTCGGGTACCTCCGAGCGTCCGCGTCTTCGCGTGACCCGTACTAACGCCAACATCTATGCCCAGATCATCGACGACAGCAAGGGCTCCAGCCTGACGCTCGTCTCTGCCTCGACCCTCGAGGCCGAGTTCAAGGGCACCCACACCTCGAATAAGGAGGCTGCGGAGAAGGTCGGTCAGCTCGTTGGCAAGCGTGCCATCGAGGCCGGCATCACCAAGGTCGCTTTCGATCGTGGTGGCCGTATCTACCATGGCCGCGTCAAGGCCCTCGCCGACGGTGCTCGTGCCGCCGGTCTCGAGTTCTAGGAGGTATGTAGCACATGGCTCGTAATCAGAAGCAGCAGCGCGAGGCCTCCGAGTTCGAGGAGCGCGTCGTTTACATCAACCGCGTGTCGAAGACCGTCAAGGGTGGTCGTCGCATGAGCCTCGTCGCTCTCGTCGTCGTTGGCGACGGCAAGGGCAACGTCGGCGTTGGCATGGGCAAGTCCGCTGAGGTGCCCATGGCCATCTCCAAGGCGTCTCTCGATGCCAAGAAGAACATGTTCCACGTGCCGGTGACCGAGCAGGGCACCATTCCGCACGAGGTTCTCGGCCACTTTGGTGCCGGCCGCATCATCATCAAGCCCGCTGTCGAGGGTACCGGCGTTATCGCCGGCGGCGCTGTGCGTCCCCTCTTCGAGCTTGCTGGCATCAAGAACGTCCTGTCCAAGTCCCTCGGTACCGACAACGGCCTTAACATCATCAAGGCTGCCGTCGAGGGCCTCAAGGAGCTCTCCAGCCCTGAGGACGTCGCGGCTCGCCGTGGCCTGACGGTCTCCGAGATGTTCGTCGGTAAGGAGAACTAAGCATGGCTGACACCATCAAGATCAAGCAGGTCCGCAGCACCAACGGTTGCAAGCAGGACCAGGTCCGTACTGTCCGTGCCCTCGGTCTCCACAGGATCCGCGAGGTTCGCGAGATTGCTGACAACGAGTCCGTCCGCGGCATGATCTTCAAGGTCAAGCACCTTGTCGAGATTGTAGAGGAGTAGCAAATGCAGCTTCACGATCTTACTCCCGCGCCCGGTTCCACCAAGAACCGCAAGCGCGTCGGCCGTGGCAATTCTTCGGGTCACGGCACCACTTCTGGCCGCGGTCAGAAGGGCCAGGGCTCTCGCTCCGGCGGCACCAAGGGTGCCGGCTTCGAGGGTGGCCAGACTCCGCTGGCTATGCGCCTGCCCAAGCTTCCGGGCTTCCGCAACCCCCGTCGTATCGAGTACACCGCTGTTAACGTTGAGCGTCTCGAGCGCAAGTTCGAGGACGGCGCTGTGATCGACGGTGCCGCTCTTAAGGCCGCTCGCATCACCAAGAGCGAGTTCGAGCCCGTCAAGGTGCTCGGCAATGGTGAGCTCACCAAGAAGTTCACGGTCAAGGTCGACAAGGTCAGCGCTTCTGCGCAGGCCAAGATCGAGGCCGCCGGCGGAAAGGTCGAGCTGCCGTGCTAAATGGTCTTAAGAATGCTTTCCGCATCAAAGAATTGCGCGAAAAGATTCTTTTTACCATAGCTATGCTCGTCGTGTACCGCATTGGTGCGCACGTTCCTGTGCCCGGCATTCCCTTCCAGGGGATGCTGGGCCTTTTCTCGACCGATAACAATTCGGTCGCCGCAGGTGCTATGGCCCTCCTGAATCTTTTCTCTGGCGGCGCGTTGAGCTATGTGTCGGTGTTTTCGCTGGGCATCATGCCTTACATCACCAGCTCGATCATCCTCCAGATGCTCCAGGCCGTTGTGCCTTCCCTGCATGAGCTTGCCCGCGAGGGCGAGGTTGGTCAGACCAAGATTACGCAGTATTCGCGTTACCTCACCTTGGCTCTGGCAATCCTCAACTCCGTGGGTTACCTCTTCCTCTTTAAGAGCTTCGGCATCAGCTTTACTGGCGCCGGCGCCCCCGAGATCATCTTCGACCTCATGATCGTCGGCACGCTCACTGCGGGCGCCATGCTGATCATGTGGATTGGTGAGCTCATCACCCAGCGCGGTATCGGCAATGGCATGTCGCTGATCATCTTTGCGAACATCATGGCCGGCCTGCCGCAGGCGATTTTCTCCAGCACCGAGGGCAATGCCGGTGGCATCATCACCATGGTGATCATCTGCGCCATCATCCTGCTGGTCATCCCGCTGATCGTTTTCCTTGAGCGCGGCCAGCGCCGCATTCCGGTCTCCTACGCTAAGCGCGTCGTGGGCCGTCGCATGATGGGTGGCCAGACCACCTACCTGCCCATCAAGGTCAACACCGCGGGTGTCGTGCCGATCATCTTCGCTTCGGCGCTGCTGTACTTCCCGGCCCAGATTGCCGTGTTCTTCCCCGGCATCGGCTGGATTCAGGCAGTTGCCTCTGCGCTTTCGACCGGTTGGCTCAACTGGGTGCTTAATGTTGTCCTCATCGTGTTCTTCGCATACTTCTACACCTCCATGGTGTTCAACCCCGATGACACGGCCGACAACCTTAAGAAGCAGGGCGGCTTTATTCCGGGCGTCCGTCCGGGTAGGGCTACCGCGGCCTACATCAAGAACGCGCTCAACAAGATCACGCTTCCCAGCGCTGTCTTCTTGGCGCTCATCGCCATCGTGCCTTCGATCATCTTCTCCTTCACGGGTAACCATCTGATCCAGGCATTTGGCGGCACGTCCATCCTCATCATGGTCGGCGTCGTGCTCGACACGGTCGATAAGCTCGAAGGCCAGATCAAGATGTATGATTACGATGGATTCTTTAAATAGGCTAGAGGAGGATTGCTCATGAACCTCGTATTGCTCGGAGCTCCGGGTGCCGGTAAGGGCACCGTCGCACAGGAGCTCGTCGCCGAGTTTGGCGTCGCTCACATTTCCACGGGCGACCTGCTGCGTGCTGCCGTCAAGGGTGGCACCGAGCTTGGTATTCAGGCTAAGAAGTACATGGACGCTGGCGAGCTCGTTCCCGATCAGCTCGTGATCGACCTTGTCAAGGAGCGCCTTGCCGCCGATGACGCCCAGCAGGGCTTCATCCTGGATGGCTTCCCGCGCAACACCGCCCAGGCTGTGACGCTCGATTCCGAGCTCTCCGCCATGGGTCGCGAGATCGACTGTGCCCTTCTGGTCGATGTGGCCCCCGAGGTCATTATCGATCGTCTGTCTTCGCGTCGCACCTGCCGCGCTTGCGGTTACACCGGCACCGCTGCCGATGCTACCTGCCCCAAGTGCGGCGGCGAGATGTATCAGCGCGACGACGACAAGCCCGAGACCATCAAGAACCGTCTCGACGTCTACGAGAAGTCCACGAGCCCGCTCGTCGACTACTATCGTGGCCAGGGTCTGCTCAAGTCGGTCAACGGCGACCAGGCTCGCGAGACCGTGTACGGGGATGTCAAAGAGGCTCTCGGTCTATGATCAAGATTAAGTCTGCAACGCAAATTGAGCAGATGAAGAAGGCAGGAGCGCTATCTAAGATGGCGCTCCGCCACGTTGGAGCCATGGTTCGTCCCGGCGTGTCGACCTTCGAGCTCGATCAGCTTGCCGAGCAGATTATCCGCATGCATGGCGGCACCCCTGCCTTTAAGGGTTACGGTGGGTTCCCCGGAACCATTTGTGCATCAATCAACGATGCCGTGGTTCACGGTATTCCCAATCCCGACATGATCCTGCGCGATGGCGATATCATCTCCATCGATACGGGAGCTGTCGTTGACGGTTGGGTTGGCGATAACGCCTGGACGTTTTTCGTCGGCACGCCCACGCCCGAGGCCAAGGCCCTGTGCGAGGTTACGCGCGATTGCCTTAAGGCTGCCATCGAGCAGGCTGTTCCCGGTAACCATATCGGGGACGTCGGGTATGCTGTTCAGTCCCTCGCCGAGTCTCACGGTTACGGCGTGCTTCGCGATTACGTGGGGCATGGCATTGGCCGCGTGATGCACGAGGACCCCAACGTTCCTAACTATGGAAAGAAGGGGAGGGGCGTTCGCCTCCAGGCTGGTATGGTCATCGCCATCGAGCCGATGGTTACGATGGGTTCCAATCATGTGAGCACGGGCTCCGATGGTTGGATCGTTACGACCAACGACCACCTGCCCGCCGCGCACTACGAGAACACCGTCGCCATCACCAATGACGGACCGGTGATTCTCACCACGGATGCCCAGGGCGCTTGGTGTTCCTTGCAAGGAGGCGAGATGTAGAGGCCGCGTTCAAATTCGTCGGCATTTACATTTCAAATGTAACAAGTTTCACTTAGATGTGGAGCCATTACGAAGATATTACGATACGTGCATGCGTATTGTAGAATACTCAATCGCTGTCGTTTTCTAGAGAAAGATGATTGCTTGTGAAGAAGGAAGACGCAATTGAGCTCGAGGGTACGGTAAAGGAGCCGCTGCCCAACGCCATGTTTAAGGTTGAGCTCGAGAACGGTCATTCGGTTCTGTGCAACATTTCTGGCAAGATCCGAATGAATTACATCCGCATTCTCCCCGGTGACAGGGTTGTCGTGGAGCTTTCCCCGTACGACCTGACCCGCGGTCGCATCACCTATCGCTATAAATAGCGGCACGCATACACGCTCTTTTCCGACTGCAGGCTTAGCTCAACCTACGGTCGGTTTGCGTGTGAAGACCAGCCATAGTTTTAAACGCCTGCGGCTGGGCGAGTAGATAGTAGGGAAGTAGTTTGAGCGCTACCGAAAGGAAGAACGATGAAGGTACGTCCTTCGGTCAAGAAGATGTGCGATAAGTGCAAAATCATTAGGCGCCATGGCAAGGTCCTCGTCATTTGCGAGAACCCCCGTCATAAGCAGCGTCAGGGTTAAGAGAGGAGACTACGTTGGCCCGTATTAATGGTGTCGACCTCCCGCGTGAGAAGCGCGTTGAGATCGGTCTGACCTACATTTACGGCATCGGCCGCACCACTGCGACGAAGATTTGCGTCGAGTGCAACGTTAACGTGGATACGCGCGTTAAGGACCTCACCGAGGATGAGGTTAACGCCATCCGCGATTATATCGACAAGAACCAGATCATGGTTGAGGGCGACCTCCGCCGTGAGCGCAACCAGAACGTCAAGCGCCTTATGGACATCGGCTGCAACCGCGGCCTTCGTCACCGCAAGGGCCTCCCGGTCCGCGGCCAGCGCACCCACACTAACGCTCGTACCCGCAAGGGCCCGAAGCGTCAGATCGGTGCTAAGAAGAAGAAATAAGGAGCGCTAGATAGATGGCTACTGCTAAGAAGAACGTTCGCGCTGCCCGTCTGAAGCGCGCGGACCGTAAGAACATTTCCGTGGGCCAGGCTCACATTCGTTCTACGTTCAACAACACGATCGTTTCGATCACCGATCCCCAGGGCAACGTCATTTCCTGGAAGTCGGCTGGCCAGGTGGGCTTCAAGGGCTCCCGTAAGTCCACGCCGTTCGCTGCCCAGATGGCTGCCGAGGCTGCTGCCAAGCAGGCCATGGAGCACGGTATGAAGAAGGTTTCCGTCTTCGTCAAGGGCCCCGGCTCCGGTCGTGAGACCGCCATCCGCTCCCTCCAGGCTGCTGGCCTCGAGGTCTCGAGCATCCAGGACAAGACCCCCATTCCGCACAACGGCTGCCGCCCCAAGAAGCGTCGCCGCGTGTAACTGAAAGGATCGTATCAATATGGCAATCGACAGGACTCCTGTTCTTAAGCGCTGCCGTCAGCTCGGGATCGATCCCGCTGAGCTCGGTTACAGCAGCAAGAAGGAATCTATCCGTCAGCCCAAGCGCCGTCGCAAGGAATCTGAGTACGGCATGCAGCTGCGCGAGAAGCAGAAGGTCAAGTTCATCTATGGCGTTCTGGAGAAGCAGTTCCACGGCTACTTCAACAAGGCCCGCAAGATGAACGGCGTCACCGGTGAGAACCTCATGATCATCCTTGAGTCTCGCCTCGACAACGTCGTCTTCCGTCTTGGCTTCGCCCGCACCCGCAAAGAGGCTCGTCAGTCCGTCCGTCACGGTCACTTCACCGTGAACGGCAAGCGCGTGGACATCCCGTCCTACCGCGTCAAGGCCGGCGACGTCGTCGCTGTCGGCGAGAAGTTCCGTGACCTCCTCCCCATCAAGGAGGCCCTGATTTCCTCCGAGCGCTTTGAGGTCCCTGGCTGGCTCGAGGTCGATATCGAGAAGCTGTCTGGTAACGTGCTCGCTCTGCCGACGCGTGAGCAGATCAGCGGTGATATCAACGAGCAGCTCATCGTCGAGCTCTACTCTAAGTAGTCCATCCGGGCTGCTGAGGCTGGAGGTAATACATGTCAGAATTCATTAGGCCTCAGGTTCAGGTCGAAGAGATCAACGAGACGTCTGCTCGTGTCTCCGTCGAGCCGCTCGAGCGTGGTTACGGCGATACGCTGGGTAACTCCCTTCGTCGCGTTCTTCTGTCCTCGCTCGAGGGTGCCGCCGTCGAGGCTATTCAGATCGATGGTGCGCAGCACGAGTTCATGACCATCCCTAACATGGTCGAGGATGTCACCGACATCGTCCTGAATGTCAAGGGTCTTGTCTTCAGGGCTCTCGGCACGACCGACGAGGCGACCGCCACCATCTCGGTTGACGGCCCCTGCGAGGTCACCGGTGCGGACTTCTTTATTCCGTCCGAGTTTGAGCTGGTTAACCCCGAGCAGCACATTGCTACGCTCACCGAGGGTGGCCATCTCACCATGAGCATGCGCATCGGCTATGGCCGCGGCTATGTTTCTGGCGAGGCCAACAAGCGCGACAACGATCCCATCGGTGTGATCCACGTCGACTCGCTGTACTCGCCGGTTTCCCGTTGCGCCAAGCTCGTTGAGGCTTGCCGTGTCGGTCAGCACACCGACTACGACCGCCTTGTCCTCGAGATCGAGACCAACGGCTCCATCGCCCCGCGCGACGCCGTGGTCCAGGCTGCCAATATCATCAACCAGCATATGGCCGCCTTTATGAACCTTGCCGAGACCCCCGAGGTCGAGGAGGAGGCTTCGATCTTCGCTCCCGAGGTCACCAACGACAACGCCGAGCTGGACAAGCAGATCGAGGATCTGGACCTTTCCGTCCGTTCCTACAACTGCCTTAAGCGCGCCAGCATTCACTCGGTCCGTCAGCTCGTTGAGTTCTCGGAGAACGATCTGCTCAACATCCGTAACTTCGGTGTTAAGTCGATCGAGGAAGTGAAGGACAAGCTTGAGTCCATGGGCCTGAGCCTGAAGGCTTAATGCTTCGCATATTTGAGGAGAAACTAGACCATGCGTCACAACGTTAAGAAGGGCCTGAAGCTCGGCACCGATGCGAGCCACACCAAGGCCATGAAGAAGAGCCTTGCTAAGGCCCTCTTCGAGAACGACCGCATCAAGACTACCGAGACCCGCGCTAAGGCGCTGCGTTCGGTCGTCGACCCGATCATCACTTGGGCCAAGAAGGGCGATCTGCACTCTCGTCGTCTGGCTATCGCCAAGCTCGGCGACAAGCAGCTCGTTGCCGAGATCTTCGACAAGGCTGCCCAGGGCATGTGGCAGGACCGCAACGGCGGTTACACCCGCATCATGAAGCTCGGCAACCGCAAGGGCGACAACGCTCCCATCGTCATCATGGAGCTCGTCACCGAGCCTTGCACGCCTAAGGCCAAGAAGGCTGCTCCGGCCCCCAAGAAGGCCGCTGCTCCCAAGAAGGTCGAGGCCGTCGAGGAGGCTCCTGCTGAGGAGACCGCTGAGTAGACATTCCGTCTGCATAGGCTATATTCGAGGGGTACGTTCGCGTGCCCCTCTTTTTTTGTCGCGATACCGTTGCTTGTTTGTTGGGAGCGCCCATGACTGCGCCGTCTGATTTCAATTCGATTCCAGAGCTCGATGCCACGCTCGTTTTCCGCGTGGCCTATGATGGCTCGTCGTATAGCGGATTCGCCGAGCAGCCGGGACAGGCGACGGTTGCGGGTGAGCTACGTCGAGCCATCGAGACGCTGCTTCGCCGCCCGATCGATCTGACGTGCGCGGGGCGTACCGATGCCGGCGTGCATGCCGTGGCTCAGTACATCAGTGTGCCCGTAACGGACGCTGAGCTCGTCCTGACACGCCGTAGGTGGCTTCGGGCTATGGATGCCCTGTTGCCCAAAGATATCGCCATAAACGAGGTCTACAGGGCCCGTAAAGGCTTTTCTGCACGCTTTGACGCGCGTTCCCGTACGTATACGTACCGTATTGCCGATCGAGACGCGCGTCCCGTGCTGTCCCGCGGTGCCGTGTGGTGGCATCGCTATCCCTTGGATGTTGAGGCTATGTCTGCTGCCTGCGCTGCGCTTTTGGGCGAGCAGGACTTTAAAAGCTTTTGCAAGGTTGCCTCTGCCGTGGGCAAACCTACGCACCGCTGCGTGATGCGTGCCGAGTTTGGCCATGAGGTTGCGTTTGGCGAGGACATCCTGACGTTTACCATCGAGGGCAATGCGTTTCTGCATTCGATGGTCCGCACGATCGTGGGCACGCTTGTCGAGATTGGCATGCATCGCCGTGAACCCGAGTGGATGCGCGAGGTCATCGATGCTTGCGACCGTACCGCTGCGGGCCCCACGGCTCCTGCCTGCGGCCTTACGTTTATGGGCGTGGATTACGATCCCGCCGAGCTCGTCGTGCTCGACTAGGGGAGGGCTCGACGCGTCGTGCGTCGACACCCGTCATCTGTGGGCTGCGCGTGTGCAACATCTGTTCTTGGCGTGCAATACAACCGGTGTCTAATTGCTTTTATTGTCGGGGTGTACCATGAACCACGGTTTGATTCATTGCTGTCGAGAGGATGGATAACTTGGTTCGACGTGGCTCGCATCCGCGACTTTCGGTGATCCTTGTGGTAGAAGGTTCGCCCAGCTATGCGATGCGTGCGCTCGAGAGTATCCAGAACCAAGACCTCTACGATTTGCAGATTGTCGTTGTCTGCCGCGATGCTGCGCCCGGTGTGCGCCATTCGCTTCAAGTTGCTGCCGACAGGGACATCCATATTGATTTGATTGACGTCGAGGACGCGAAGCGCGGTGCTTGCCTTCGTGCCGGTTTTGCTGCCTCGCGTGGCTCTCAAATCATCGCTATGAACGCCGATGAGTGGTTTGCTCCGCAGTCCCTTTCCAAGATGGTCGATATCGCGTGCGATACCGCAGCAGACATAGTGTTCCCCACGGTGTCGCTCGACCGCTATGATGCACATCGAGAGCGTCATTCGCGCGTCTTGGATGCTGCTCATATTTCCATTGATGGCAAATCTTCGATGGTGGCCGGGCTGCCTCAGTTGATTTTAGGCGGCCTTGTCGTTCAGACCTCTGGCGTGATGTACAGCCGCTCGCTGTTTGAGGCATGCCTTTTGTACGACAAGGTGTTTCGCACAGTTGGGTTTATGGCATGCGCGCTTTCGCAGACACGATGCGTGTCCGGCTGCGGCGATGCTTGTTTCCACGCGGCGGCACCTAAGCTTACAGATGCCTTTGATCCCACCATGTATGCCAAGGTATCCGATGATGCCCGAGCGCTCGACGAGCTTGCGGACTCACTCTCGGAAGCAGATAGCGGTGGTCGGCTCAAGCTGGCAAGCCAGAAGTTCTACTTTGCCGGACTAGTCGCCTGCATCGAGAATTTGTGTCTGAGCCCGCATGGGGTGTCGTCAATCGAGCGTTCCGCCCGCATGCGTGATATGCTCGAGGCGCCTCGAACCCGTCAGATGGTCGCCGCGCTCAAGGATAACCATCGGGGACTCGGTCTGTTGTTTGGGCCGATCGCCAGCGCCAAGCCCGCGCGCTGCGTGATGTGTACGCATCTGGCAGCTTTTCTTAACCGGACTGGCGCAAAAACCGCCTAAACGGCTCATTTCGAAACAAATTTGCATAGAATTGTTTCGAAATGCGTTCTTATACACAAAAGCCTTCAAATAGCGTTAAACTATTCAATCACTGATTGATTGTCTCCGCCATCTTTTGGAGAGAGGGTTTGTATGGCTAAAAAACGCAATGGGCGCCAGGATGCCATTAGAGATATTGTGCGCAATAAGGACGTCCGCACGCAGCGCGTGCTGGTCGATGAGCTCCGCGCTATGGGCTTTGATTGCACGCAGGCGACTGTCTCTCGCGATATTGCCGATATGGGGCTGCGTAAGCTCCCTGAGGGCATCTATGTTCTGGCAGAGGACCTGCACCTGCAGCGTATGGTTTCCGAGCTCGTAACGGGCGTTCTGCGCACCGATAATCTGGTTATGATCAAGGCTCAGCCTGGTACGGCTTCCGGCATCGCCGCCGCTGTTGATGCGGCAGAGCTGCCCGATGTGCTTGGCTCGCTTGCCGGCAACGATACGATTTTGGTTATTGCCCAGACGGCCGAGGACGGCGAGCGTCTTGAGGCGCTGATCAATAAGCTGAGCAATTCTCGCAAGTAGGCGTGCGGGTCGTGCGCTCGGCACTGTGCGCGCTGACATAGTGGCTTGTAAGGGGTATCGACGTTGGTCGGTACCCCCTTTTTGTCTGCCGGTATAAAGATCGGCTTATAGGACAAAATGTGTGTCCACGTTGGGGGCATCGGCGCAGGTCGATGCCCCTTTTTCAGCCGTTTAAATTCCGTGCCCGCTTTTAACCGCTCGGACAGAATGTGTGTCCGGTTGCCTATCGTTCCCGCAGGTAGATAACCTTTTCCGGAACCGTTAAATACCCTTTCGGAAGAGGTGCCCATGAAGGCCGTTTATTGCCCCTACTGCGGCGGTCGGACCAAGCGCAACGGCAGGACCTCGTCGGGGTCCCAGCGGTGGAGGTGCACGGCCTGCGGCGCGTCGACGACGGTGAGGTACGACGACACGGCGACAAGGCTCGAGGAGTTCCTCGGGTGACTCCTCTCGAAGGACTCGCAGGCCACGATGCCGGGCGGCGGGCGGTCCTTCAGGCGCAGGACGGCCGAGTTCTGGGAGGT
>UQPL01000029.1:0-14622 GCA_900542895.1 uncultured Collinsella sp.
CATCAACTCGGTGGGCTACGAGGACGCCAGCCTGCGCTGGGCGCTCTCCTCCAACGTCACCGGTGACGACGCCGCAGCGGCAGCCGCCACCAAGGCGCGCGAGGATTACGCCAAGATGCAGTACTACGAGATGTTCCGCGACGGCAAGAACGTGTATACCGAGCACTTCCAGACCGAGGCCAACGAGACCGACCCCAACCTGGCGCCGGGCACGACCAAGATCAAGTAGCGGGGTCGGGGACCCGAATCGGCGGCAGGCGGAGGCGCGGGAAAGGTCTGCTGCTCAAACAGTCCTGCGCAAGACGGGGGCCACATTAAGTGGCCCCCTTTGCGTGCGGAACTCGCGATGAACCTTATATGCCTCCATCCGGACAGACGCCCTGTTGTTGGAGCGCAGCTTGTCATAGGGGCGATGGAAAATGTCGCCCCAGACGCTTGCCACGGTTGCGTCCACAAGTGTCAAGAAAAAAGCCTCGAGAACTTCGAGGCTTTCACATTTGTATTGTTTTGCACGAAGGACCGCGAACGGCGAAGCTACTCGCCCAAAACGGCCTTTTTGGCGGCCGCAGCCATGTTGTCCAGATCCTCCTTGGTGGGATGGTCCTTTGCGGCAACCCAGTTGTCGAGCAGCATCTTATAGCGCGCGTTTTCGGGTTCTTGCTCGAGCATGGCCTCGTAGCGCTGCTTTACGGCAGGGCCCATCTTGCCCTGGCACATCGCCCAGCCCGCAAGCTCGGCATCCCCAGCCAAATTGGAAGTTACGCGGTCGATAATCTGCTGGTAATAGCTCTGGTCGGCGCCAAAACCGCAGGTACCAAACAGGAAGACGCGCTTGCCGTGCAAGGCGGAGAGCAACGCCGCGACCGAAGGCGTGCACGCGCCCTTGTCGCACCAAAAACCGACGAGCACCGTGTCGGCCGCGCAGGCGCCCTGCGCCTCGAGCGCAACCTGATCTGCGTCCGCATCGTCGCTCAACGCCGCGGCATGAACAAACTCAACGCCCGCGGCCTGCAGAGCGCGCTTGATCGCACCCGAAACCATCCTGGTATTACCGCTCTTGCTGTTAACCACCAAAGAGCACGTCATAGTCACGTTGCCTCGTTTCCCCCAAAACTAAAGCCACTAATGCAATTTATTAGATGAATATCTTAGTACTAACAACGCAGATGTAAACCATCTGCCGCTAATCGGTAGCCCCTACTGGGCAAACTGGCTGCGGTAGAGTTCGGCGTAGAAGCCGCCTGCCGCTAGCAGCTCGTCGTGCGTGCCGCGCTCGATAATCTGGCCGTCGCGCATGACCAGAATGCAGTCGGCGTTGCGGATCGTCGACAGGCGGTGCGCCACGACAAAGCTTGTGCGGCCAGCCATGAGCTCGTCGAACGCCGCCTGCACCTGCAGCTCGGTGCGGGTATCGATGCTCGAGGTCGCCTCGTCCAGCAGCAAGATAGCCGGGTCGGTGAGCATGACGCGCGCGATGCACAGCAGCTGTTTTTGACCCTGGCTAAACGTGCCGCCGTCCTCGCCGATGACCGTATCGTAGCCGCCTGGCAGCTGCACGATAAACTTGTGCGCATGCGCGCGCTTGGCAGCCTCGATAACCTGCTCGCGTGTGGCGTCGGGACAGCCGTAGGCGATGTTTTCCGCCACCGTGCCCTCGAACAGCCAAGTGTCCTGCAGCACCATGCCAAAGGCACGGCGAAGGCTTGCGCGCGTGTAGTCACGCGAAGACCTGCCATCGACCATGATGCGTCCGGCATCGATATCGTAAAAGCGCAGCAGCAGGTTGATGAGCGTCGTCTTGCCGCAGCCCGTGGGGCCAACGAGGGCAAAGCGCATGCCGGGCTTAGCCTCGATGCAGATATCCTGCAGCAGTTTGCGGTCGGGCACGTAGCTAAAGTCCACATGCTCAAAGGTCACCTCGCCCTGCGGGACGGCAAGTTCCACGGCATCCTCCGCGTCGGGCTCCTGCTCGCGCGCATCGAGCAGCGCAAACATGCGGCGCGCCGAGGCGTACGCGGTCTGGATCTGCGTAATGACGTTGGTGACCTCGTTAAACGGCTTGGTGTACTGGTTGGCATAGGATAGAAAGATCTGAACGCCGCCCACCGTAAGCGCCGCGGGCACGCCCGTGATCACGCCCACGCAGCCGATCACAGCGACCACGGCATAGATGATGTTATTGATAAAACGCGTACCGGGGTTGGAGAGCGAACCCATAAACTGCGC
This sequence comes from uncultured Collinsella sp., assembly GCA_900542895.1. Taxonomy (GTDB): domain Bacteria; phylum Actinomycetota; class Coriobacteriia; order Coriobacteriales; family Coriobacteriaceae; genus Collinsella. The sequence goes on from UQPL01000029.1 coordinate 2,227, forward strand.
GCGCTCGCCCGCGGTGTAGAGCTCGGCATTGAGGGCATCGAAGCGTTGCTGAGCGTTCGAGCCATAGGCAAAGGCGTCGACAAGCTTCTGCTCGCCCACGTACTCCTCGATATGGCCGCCAAGCTGACCCTGAATACGCTGCTGCGCCGTAAAGCTTTTGTTGGAAAGCTTGGCGATGGCGCTGGCCGCAAAGATGGAGAGCGGCGTGACGAGCACCACCACGAGCGTCATGGTCAGGTTGATGGAAAGCATAAACGCGAGCGTGCCAACGATGGTAATAACACCGGTGAAGAGCTGCGTGAAGCCCTGCAGCAGACCGTCGCCCACCTGGTCGACGTCGTTGACCACGCGGCTCATAAGGTCGCCGTGGGCATGGCTGTCGATAAAGCTGAGCGGCATGCGGCTGAGCTTATCGCTCGCCTCCACGCGCATGTCGCGCACCGTTTCGTAGGACAGGCGGTTGACGCAATAGCCCTGCAGCCACTGGAAGGCCGCAGCACCCACGACGACAATCGCGAGCTTGGTGACAAGCGGCAGCAGCGCATCGAAGTCCACCTGTCCGGCGGCGACGATAAGGTCGATGCCCTCGCCAATGAGGATGGGCGTATAGAGTTGCAAGATCACCGAGATTGCGGCGCTCACAAACGATGCCGTAAACGAGACGCGGTGCGGGCGAACATAGCCCAGCAGGCGGCGGGTCACCGCACCCACGGGATAGCGCTCGGGGTCGCCAGGCTGGCGCGGGCCGTCGCCCAGGTCGTTGAGGCTATCGTTACCGGACACGTTGGCCGTCATCGTGGCGACCGAACCGGAGGAAGTGTACGGATTCATTTAGCAGCCCTCCTTTGCGCAGACGGATGCGGGGGCGGTCGGAGCGGACGCGGGCGTCGTGCTCCCCTGCTGGCCCTCGAGCTCCTCGCGGCGCAGCTGCGACTGGCAAATCTCGCGATAGAGCTGGCAGGTCGCGTACAGCTCGTCATGCGTGCCCAGGCCCGCAACCGAGCCGTGGTCGAGTACGCAGATCATGTCGGCATCGCGAACGGTCGAGACGCGCTGGCTCACAATCACCGTGGTCAGCGGCAGCCCGCCCTTGGCGGCACCGCGCATGCTGCGCTCGCGAATGGCATGGCGAAGCGCCGCGTCGGTCTTAAAGTCGAGCGCCGACGCGGAGTCATCCATGATCAATATCTGAGGCGAACCAACCAAGGCACGCGCGATAGTCAGGCGCTGACGCTGGCCACCGCTAAAGTTCTTGCCGCCCGCCTCGACCGGGGCATCTAAGCCCTGGGGCTTGTTGCGCACGAACTCGCTGGCCTGCGCCATATCGAGCGCCGCCCAAAGCTCCTCGTCGGTTGCCGCCTCGTCGCGCCAGGTCAGGTTGCTGCGGATAGTGCCGCTCACCAGCGACGCACGCTGCGGAACGGTCGCGACCACGTGGCGCAGCTGGTCGAGCTGCCAGGCGCGCACGTCGGAGCCCATCACGTACACGCTGCCCACGCCCGCATCGTACAGGCGCGGGATAAGCGAAACGAGGGTCGACTTACCGCTGCCCGTGCCGCCGATAATGCCGAGGGTTTTGCCCACCGGCAGCTCCAGGGTCACATCGCTCACGGCATTTGCCGCGCCGGCGCCAAACGAGAAGCTCGCATGGTCAAAGCTCAGCGCAGGGACCGGAACAGCGCCACCCGTCAGGTCGCTCGGCTCAGGCAGCGCGACCGGCTGGTTGCCCTCGTCGGTGATGCTCGGCACGCAATTGAGCACCTCGTTGATACGCGACGCGCTGGCGCTCGCCTTGGTAAAGACCACGACCAGGTTGGCGACGTACACGATGGAGGTCAGGGTCTGCGTCATGTAGTTCACAAACGCCATGACCTGGCCCTGCGTAAGCTCACCCACGTTGACCTGGATGCCGCCCACCCACAGGATGGCGCACACGCCCAGGTTCATCACCAAAAACGTGACGGGATTAAGGATTGACGAGAGCTTGCCCACCGCGATGGCGGTATTGGCCTGGTCATCGGCGGCTTGGGCAAAGCGCTCGCGCTCGTGATCTTCACGTACAAAGGCGCGAACCACGCGGGCGCCCGAAAGCCCCTCGCGGCAAATGAGCGCGATGCGGTCGAGCTTTGCCTGCAGCTGCTTGTAGTACGGAATGCAGCGCGCCATGACAAACCAAAACACCAGGCCAATAGCGGGCGTGCAAATCAAAAAGATCATGCCGAGCTTAAGGTCGATGGCAAGGGCCGCGACCATGGAGCCCACCGCCAGGAAGGGCCAGCGGATGAGCATGCGCACGCCCAGCGCCACAGCAAGCTGCACCTGGTTGACGTCGTTGGTGATGCGGGTGATAAGCGACGGCGTGCCAAAGCGGTCGAGTTCGGCATAGCTCAGTTTGTTGATGTGCTCGTAGAGCGCACCGCGAATGTCGGTGCCCATGCCCTGCGAGGTGAGCGCCGCCATCTTTTGGCAGACGAGCGTAAACGAGATGCCGATCACGGCCATGGCGGCAAGTAGCATACCGTAGTGGATAACGGCGTTCACGTCGTGCGCCCCAATGCCCTTATCGATCATCTGGGCAATCACCAGCGGCGTCAGCAGGTCAAAGATCACTTCGATCAGCTTGCACGCAGGGCCGATCACCATATACCGGCGAAACTTACCACCAAAACGCCTGAGCAGCTCAATCATGTATAGGCGCTCCCTATCATCATTCACACTCAATCCGAATCATGATAGTACCGCCACCCCAAAAGAAGCGTAAACAACTCGTCATTTCTAACGGGATTCAGTTTTCAGAGGGGCATACGCGCGCACCCAGCCAGTGTCGGGTCAACTAGCATGGTATATTTACATTAGTGCTACCAAGTTAGTCGCCGACCCTTGAAATGAGGTGCCGAGATGAACGACATTCTCGCAAGAAGAGCAAGACGAGCAACTGTGGGCATCGCCCTTTCCGCGGCACTTGTCGCGGGAATCGCCCCCGCAACGGCGATCGCGGCAGAAACCAGTTCCCCCACCGGTGCAGTTGCCTTGCAGGCGGAAGATGCGGCCGCCGCAAAAGAAAAAGCGTATGCAGCCATGCAGGAAGCGCTCAAAAACCTCGAGGCCGCGAAAGACGCCGCAAGTCCCGAGAAACTTGCGGCAATCGATGATGACATTGCCGCTTTTCAAGAGATCTACGACATGGTGGCGGCGGAAGCCGCCAAACGGAGGGAACGCCTTCCCGCCATGCAAGCGAACGTCGATGCAGCCCAAGCCAAATACGATGAGGCCCACAGCCGGACAAGCGGCCTTCAGGCAGAATTAGATAAGGCACTTGAAGCACTCGGCGACGAGGAGCCCAGCACAGCTACTAAAGAGCATATTAAGCAGTTGCGACGTGAGATCATGTCGGCAGAAAGGCGAGAGAAATCTTGTGAAGATGATCTTCACTCCTACCGACGCCGGCTCGAAAGCCAGGAAAGACAGGTTCAGGATTCCGAAAGTGAGGCGCAGGAAGCTAAAGCCCACATCGATGAGGACATAGCCAAGCGAGATGCGCTCCTCGGCGATTTGGAAAAGGCGCAAGCGGCCTATGACGACGCCTGCAAGGCATACGAAGAGGCTAAGGCCGCGGCAGACAAGGCCACCTCGCCCGAGATAACGAGACCCGCCGAGACGACAAAACCCTCCAGCCCAGCGCAGCCGGCCGAAACGGCACAGCCCACCGGCTCGTCCGCGACCGGCAAAAATACCCCGCCAAGCTCCACCAAGCAGGCGAACTCGAGCAGCGGCAAGCAAGCAAATACGACCGCCGGCAAGCTCGCAAGCACAGGCGACACAGCGCCGAGCGCAATCGCACTCGCAGCAGTCGCCGCCGCAGGCCTCGGAATAACCGCCACAGCTACACGCCGCATCAAGAACTCAAAATAGCTGCCAGAGCATATCGCCTTCGCCAATCTACAAACCCAGAGACAAAAAGAGGCCCGTTTCCCCACCTAGGGAAACGGGCCTCTTTAACTGCAAAAATTCAAGCAACAGCACCGCCGCCTCTTGAACCACGTAGCCATCAATGCCCAGACAACGCCAACGAGCAGCATTCCTTAAGGGATAGATTTAATTAGGCTAACGCGCCTTTACGGGTGCTTTTTGGACGAAGTGGTCCCGGTGCCGGCGGGCTGTTTGGTAGTCGAGCGATTCCGCAGGCAAAGCCGAGGACCAGCGAGACACCAAACAGCCCGCCGGCACCGGGACCGCATCGCGGCACCAAAAAAGCGCCCGTGCGCTCGATGGATTCGGATGCCCGACAGAGGCTCCTTATGGCTGCTTCCTTCCGGACCTGACCAGATTCGGAACATGTCGTCATCCGAACCCATCGAACGCGCTAGGCGCTCGGTATATCTTACACGCTCCCGCCCACCAGAGCAAGGTAGCTAATTTGGGACGGGGCTTTTTTGACTACTTTTGCAGCCCGATTGCCAGAGCAGCCAATGAGTAGTCAAAATAGTCCCATCCCAAAATGACCGGCTTGGTGCCGCACCGCAGAAAGGGCCCATCTACTACGTTTAGGCCACAGGGGTCGACCATAGCCGACTTTTTCGAAAATCGGCAAGCTTTCTACCTGCGGTTTTGTTTTTGTAAATTCCGGGATGGTCGAGAGTGGCCGGTTTAACGTAGTAGATGGCCACGTTTCGTGGCAGGCGGTCCGACCCAAGGCACAAGGCAGCCAACCTCGAATGGACATTCTCGAAGTTGCGGTGGAATACGGACTGAATTGGCACCTTAAAGGCAAAAACACTCCGTATTTCACCGCAACTTATCGAGGGGATGGGTTTTAGAGGCGAGCGAGGTCGTAGGCTTGGGCGGCTGACTCACCGGCGAAGATGAGGTTGGTTGTGGCTTCCTGAGGATTGAGCGCCTGGTCGAGAGGCATGGGCTTGCGGCAGATCGGCAGTACCAAGTCGATACCTTGCTCATATACCGCGTTCAGGTTGTCAGCACGGCCGCCCACGACGGCGACCACCGGCTTGCCATATCGCCTGGCGCGGCGAGCCACACCCACCGGCGCCTTACCGGCGGCGGACTGCTCGTCCATATTGCCCTCGCCCGTTATGACTAGGTCGACATCGCATACGCGCTCGTCAAACCCAATCAGATCGAGCACCGTCTCCACGCCCGAGCGTAGCTCCGCGCCGAGCGCCAGCAACGCCGCGCCCAAGCCACCGGCAGCGCCCGCGCCGGGCACGCCAAGCACCGAGCCAAATGTCCGTGCGTTCTCGGGTGTGCGCAACAACCCCTGGGCTCGCGCCTCGAAAATTGCCGCATCGAGCAGGCGACCGTAGCCGACCATCCAGCCGTCGTATCTGCACAGCACCTCGACATCATCCGCCGGCAGGCCCTTCTGCCCGCCAAACACCGCCAGTGCGCCTCGACGCCCCACGAGCGGATTCTCGACATCGGAAAGCACCACGACACGTGCGCCGTTCAGCGTCCGAAGCGCTGGCGCCACATCGATACTCGCCACGTGTTCAAGGCCTGCAAGACCGGGAACGATATCGCAGCCGTGTTCATTGACAAGGTGGGCGCCCAGCGCCTGCAGCATACCGGCGCCGCCATCGTTGGTGGCGCTGCCGCCCAAACCAATATAGATAGTCTTTGCGCCCATGCGAACCGCGCGAAGCATCAGTTCGCCCACGCCATAGGTTGTGGCCGCCAACGCCGCCGACTCCGTACAAGGCGAATACCCAATGCCCGCCGCCTCGGCCATCTCAATTACAGCCGACTCGTGCTCGCCGTCCACCAGCATTCGGGCAGACGCGCGCTTGCCCAAGGGACCTGCCACCTCGCAGGTCACAATCTCACCGCCGCACGCGGCGATAGCATCGAGCGTTCCCTCGCCGCCATCTGCCAGCGGCAATGCGGCCACCTGGGCATCGGGCCACACGTGGCGCACGCCCTCGGCAACCGCCGCCTCCGCCTGCGCGCTCGAAACGCTACCCTTAAAGGAATCAATCGCTAACAGCACACGGCGGGGCCGGCGCTGCACGGGGCCAAAATCAACCGCCGCGCCAGCATCCTCTTCGGCACCCGCGAGCGCCGCGGCGTGAGCGGCATGCGCCTCAAGATCGGCCCCACAACCGCAATCAGCGCCGCCCGCTCCGCGCAGACCGCCAAAATAGCTACTCAGCAGCTCGCGGCATTCATCCGCCAGGACCCCAGCCGTCACGTTAAACCGATGGTTCAGGCGCGAATCGGCATTGAGGTCATACAACGAGCCCAGCGCACCCGCCTTGGCATCGGCCGCGCCGTAGACACAACGCCCCACGCGCGCGTTAACCATAAGGCCCGCGCACATGCAGCAGGGTTCCAATGTCACATAGACCGTACAGTCGGAAAGGCGCCAGCGACCGAGCGACCGAGCGGCAGCGCACAGGGCCGCGAACTCTGCATGAGCCGAAGGATCCTGATCGAGCTCGCGCCGATTGTGCGCCCTCGCGACGATCTCGCCGTCGCGCACCACTACGGCTCCGATGGGCACCTCGCCCACCGCCGCGGCGGCTCGCGCCTCCGCCAGCGCCTCGCGCATGAACTTCTCATCGATTTCGGTGATCGTCATCGTTCGCCTTCCCTGTTGCAAATTCAAAACGATGCTATCATTACGACTCACGGAGAGATGGCAGAGCGGTTGAATGCGGCGGTCTTGAAAACCGTTGAGCGCGAGAGCGTTCCGGGGGTTCGAATCCCCCTCTCTCCGCCACTTTAGTGATTCACCGGTGTCATGGTCCGCTCAAACAGTGCATCGACCACGTCGGCTATCTCAGGTCGACGCTCAAGATCGTGGCCCGATTCCCACCATATCGTGAAAAGTCGAATAATACCGCCGGCGACAAACTCAGACGTCGTCTCAAGTGACACGGGGGCCAGGGCATCCTCGGCAAGCACGTTCATCACACGCTCGCGGATGGAGCGGGCAATGCGGTCGCAAATAACTTTGGTCAACATGCCCGACATGCTGCTTGCCAAAATGTTATCCATGAGCCGCTCGTGCGTCAGAATCAAATCCATAGCATCGTCCAAAATCGCGTGCCGAAGCGCGCGCACGTCCTCGGCAGATACCGCGCCGGCCTCATCGGGCTGTTTTTGCGGCAAGCCCGACATAAGCTCATCGATATAAAAGGCAAAGTAATCGTTCTTGTCGCGAAAGTGCTTGTAGAACGTCGTGCGGCGAATCATGGCGCGGTCGCACAGCATGGCAACCGTCAGGTCCTCAAAACGATGCTCCTCGAGAAGCTCGGTGAAGGCATCGAACAGGGCGCGGTAGGTTTTCTTAATGCGAAGGTCCACTGGTATCGCCATCCTCAGGGCAAAGACAACACTCGTCAATCTGTCGCATATCTTACACCTGTACCTCGCGCGCTTTGCCCCGGTGCCAACCCCGCCGAAAACACAACGCTTACCGGAAAGTTCGGCACGGCAAAACGTTGCGGGTATACTAGTAGCGTTATACCAACGGCAGCTGGCGCATGCCGCCGCGGCCATTCGAAACGGAGACATCATGATTACCGTCATCATCGGCATCGTTGTTGTCATTGTGATTGTCTGCGCCATCGCCGGCATCTACAACAACATGGTCACCAAGCGTAACCGCATCGATAACGCCTGGCAGAACATCGACACGCAGCTGCAGCGCCGCAACGACCTGATCCCCAACCTGGTCGAGACCGTCAAGGGCTACGCCAAGCACGAGCAGGAGACGCTCTCCGCCGTGATCAGCGCGCGCAACACCGCCGTCAAGGCCACCACGCCCGAGGCCAAAATGGAAGCCGACAACGTGCTGACCGGTGCGCTGCGCCAGCTCTTCGCCGTAGCCGAGGCCTATCCCGATCTTAAGGCAAACACCAACTTTACGCAGCTGCAGGCATCACTCGAGGATACCGAGAACAAGATTAGCTATGCACGCCAGAGCTACAACGACTGCGTGCTCAGCTACAACAACGCCATTCAGACGTTCCCGGCTGTCATCTTTGCCGGCATCTTCCAGTTTAAGGAGCGCCAGGGCTTCGAGGCCGCCGAAGCAGCCCGCCAGGCCCCGACCGTCAAGTTCTAGTAGTTTGACAGCGCATCCTTAATCGGCCAAATGCATAAACCGCCCCGTCGAATGCATACTTCGACGGGGCGGTTTCTTTTTTGCGAAGGTCCCCCTCTAAGCGCCGTGCATTTTTAGGAGTATTCAACATAACCAAGAGCTTCGGGCGCCACGATAAATGCCAAAGAGCGCGAATATCCCTGCAAATCAAACGCTGCCAGCCCATAACCCCGCCCATCATTCGTAGAAAACATCGAGAAATCCCGATTTTTTGCCCGAGGTCGGTATGCAGGGGCCTTCGATTGCAGAATACTCGCAAAAATGCACGTCGCCACCACCCCCACATGGCGCGAACCAAAACAAAAGCGCGGCCTTCCTTTCCGGCGCACTCCGCAGGACGCAAGAAGCCCTCGCCGCACGAAGTGCGCAGCGAGGGCTTCTTGCATGTCCGAGGACGCGCCGGGAGGGAACTTGCTCTCTGCCCGGATAGGTAAGACAAATTACGCGACGGTGTAAACCCAGTTGTGCTTATCCTCGACAGCACCGGACTGGATACCAGTCAGGGTCTCGCGAAGCTTCTTCATCACGGGGCCGATCTCGGTGTAGCCAGCCGGGAAGGTCACAGTCTCGTCGGCGCCGTAAACCTTGTTGTCGATCTCACCAACCGGGGAGATGACGGCAGCGGTGCCGCACAGGCCGCACTCCACAAAGGTGCCGGCCTTGACCTCGGCCCACTCGACGGGACGCTGGTCAACGGTCATACCCAGGTCCTGAGCAACCTGAACGAGCGAACGACGGGTGATGGAAGGCAGGATGGAGTCGGTGTGCGACTGCGGAACGACGAGCGTGCCGTCCTCCTTTACGAACAGGACGTTGGCGCCGCCGGTCTCCTCGACATAGGTGCGGGACTCGGAGTCGAGATACAGGTTCTCGGCATAGCCCTCGCGATGGGCCTCCATCGTGGGCTTAAGGGACATGGCGTAGTTCAGGCCGGCCTTGATGTTGCCGGTGCCGTGCGGTGCCGCACGGTCATACTCGGAAACGCGCAGCTTAACGGGCTTAAGGCCGCCCTTAAAGTACGGACCGACCGGAGTCACGAGAATGCGGAACGTGTACTCAGGAGCGGGAGCCACGCCGATCACGTCACCGGAGCCGATCATAAACGGACGCACGTACAGGGTCGCGCCGGAGCCAAAGGGCGGAACCCAAGCGGCATTGGCAGAAACGACCTGCTTGACGGCCTCAACAAACTTGTCCTTGGGGAACGGGGGCATCTCGAGGCGCTGGGCAGAGTTGTACATGCGCTCGGCGTTCATGTCGGGACGGAAGCAGACGATGCTGCCGTCCTCGGCGGTGTAGGCCTTCAGGCCCTCAAAGACCTCCTGGCAGTAATGGAAGATACCGCCGCACTCGGAGACATGCAGGGTATGGTCGGTGGTCAGGCCGCCCTCGTCCCACTCGCCATCCTTCCAATGGGCCTCGTAGCTGTAATCGGTCTTCATGTAGCCAAAGCCGAGGCTACCCCAATCGATATCCTTCTTCTCGACAGTCATATGTCGCTCCTTACATACACAGTTGCATACTCGCGAACCCGCACGCAAGGACCGAGGCCGACCGCGTCGCAACGCCGCACGCCCGGAGCGTAGAGCCGGACGGGACACGCGAACGGCATCAAAGCCGATGGCACGTCGATTCGCATGCACGAGATTGTACTCCGCACGCGCGTCGGATAAAACGTTTTTCTTTAACTAACTAAAGTATTTTCATTTGACCGAAGCTGAAGAGGCCCGCCACCGTAAGCGGTGACGGGCCTCAACTGCACGGTTTGCGCGCTGACTCGAGCTACGCGTTCTTTTTGCCCAGCTTAGCCTTAACCAGACCGACCACAGTCGGGATGATCGACACGGCAACGATGCCAACGATTAGCAGCTCAAAGTGCTCCTGCACAAAGGGGATGCCGCCAAAGAAGTAGCCCAGCAGCGTAAAGACCGTCGACCAGGTAATGCCGCCCAGCACGTTAAAGATAACGAAGTTGCGCCAGTGCATGCCGCCCATGCCGGCGATAAAGGGCACAAAGGTGCGAATAAATGGGAAGAAGCGGCCCAGGAAAATAGCCAGGTGGCCCCACTTGTCCAAGAAGTCCTCGGACTTTTTAATGCGCTCGGGCGTCATGGCCTTTACCTTGCCCGAGGCGATGATCTTGCGGCCAAAGAAGTGGCCGATCATAAAGTTGCACTGATCGCCCAGGATGGCTGCGGCCCATGCGGTGGCCAGAAGCGCCACGATGTTAAAGCCGCCGTTGTGGGCAAAGAAGCCCGAAGCAAACAGCAGCGAATCGCCGGGGAGGAACGGGAAGAAAACCACGCCCGTCTCGATAAAGATGATCAGGAACACGCAGCCATAGGCCATAAGCGGGCCGGCGGCGATCCAGCTGGCGATCGCGGTGCGCGGGTCTTTGAGCAGCTCGGCGATAAAATTGATGAAACCCATGAAGTAAAACCTCTCAGTTGTGGGCGCGGATACGTCCAAGTTGACCAGTATACGGTTGCGGTGCCCCCTCGTGCGCAACCCCACAAAAGCATGACCCCATTACCAGCAAGTTTGCATAACTGACACCTGTTGCGCAATACCGCCAAGATTGTCCTTCCTAATCCCTAGCGAATCGCTATACTTTATTGAATCGCATTGCCATGGCGCTAAGGGAGGGCGGCCGGTGAGCTTTATCAATACCATTCGCGAGGACATCAAGACCGTCCAAGCGCAGGATCCCGCCGCGCAAAACGGTCTAGTCATCTTCCTTTCCTATCCTGGCCTGCACGCCAAGTGGAACCACGTACCCGAGCACTGGCTCTGGGAGCACGGCCATCGCTCGCTCGCCCGCGTGCTCTCGCAAATCACCCGCCACATCACCGGCGTCGAGATTCATCCCGCCGCACAGATCGGCAAGCACTTCTTTATCGACCATGCCATGGGCGTCGTCATCGGCGAAACCACCATCGTGGGCGACAACTGCGTGCTCTACCAGGGCGTTACACTCGGCGGCACCGGCAACGAAACCGGCAAGCGCCACCCCACCCTGGGCAACAACGTCACCGTGGGCACGGGCGCCAAGGTGCTCGGCAACATCCGCATCGGCAACAACGTCAAGATCGGCGGCAACTCGGTCGTCGTCAAAGACGTGCCCGACAACTGCACCGTCGTGGGCGTGCCGGGACGCATCATCAAGCGCAACGGCTGCCGCGTGTTCGAGGAAAGCTTCGACGCCAAGCAGCATCGCGAGTACATGCCAGATGACGCCGCCGAGCAGAGTGCCCTCAACCGCCAAGGCATCACCGAGAACGCCCGCCGCGTCAAAGAACTCGAGCGAGAGGTGGCCGAGCTCAAAGCCCTCGTCGCCAAGCTCGTGGACGAGCGCTAGGAACGCAAGCGGCACAAAACGACATCGGCATCAACGCAAAGGCGCGCCAGGGAATTCATCCCCGGCGCGCCTTTCTTTTTAATGTGACATATGGGACTGTCCCTTTGTCACATTATGCGAACTGACTCAGATAGAGGTCGGCGTAAGCGCCCTCGGCTGCGAGCAGCTCCTTATGCGTGCCTTGCTCGATGATGTTGCCGTGGTCCATGACCAAGATCAGGTCGGCATCCACGATCGTCGACAGGCGATGCGCGATCACAAAGCTCGTGCGCCCGCGCATGAGCGCGTCCATGGCGCGGCCGATGGCAAGCTCGGTGCGCGTGTCCACGCTTGAGGTCGCCTCGTCCAGGATGAGAATCGCCGGGTTGTTGAGCAGCACGCGTGCGATGGTCAGCAGCTGACGCTGGCCCTGGCTAATGCTCTCGGCATCGTTGGCCACGCGCGTGTCGTAGCCCTGCGGCATAGTGCGCACAAAGAAGTCGACCTGCGCGGCACGAGCGGCGGCCACAATTTCGTCGCGCGTTGCCTCGGGGCAGCCGTAGGCGATGTTTTCGGCAATCGTGCCATCGAACAGCCAGGCGTCCTGCAGCACCATGCCAAACTGCTGCCGTAGCTCGCCGCGGTCCATGCGGCTCGTATCCACGCCGTCGAGCGTAATACGCCCGCCGTCAATCTCGTAGAAGCGCATGAGCAGGTTGATGAGCGTCGTCTTGCCTGCGCCCGTGGTTCCCACCACCGCGATCTTTTGGCCCGGCTCGGCGGTAAACGACACGTCGCGCATAAGCGGCTTGTCGGGCGAATAACCAAAGCGCACGTGCTCAAAGGAGACGCGGCCCTCTACGCGACCCGGCAGCTTGGCGGCCTCGTCCGGCAGCGGACCGGCTTCCATCTCGGGCTCATCGAGCAGGTCGAA
>UQPL01000030.1:0-14505 GCA_900542895.1 uncultured Collinsella sp.
TCGTGGTCTCGGAGATGTTTATAAGAGACAGTTATCAGACTTCCTACACTTGAAAAGTGCGAACATAAAAACAGTTTCATCAGTATTCTCCTTTATATATAAATTCTTATTTGTTGAACTAAGCCGTGTATACCATACGCTCCGATGAAAGAACGCCCCGATATAGTGAAATTTTGCCGTTTTCCTGCGTACGTGCGTACACACTCCACAGGAATTCTAAGGCGCCTGCCCCCTTAGCACACGGACTTTGGAACAAAGTCTAGTGTGTTACGCCTTGCCAGAGGTGTACGGGCTCCCGGTACGCACGTACGCAGCAATTGCCATCAATGCGCCATATAAGTGGCGATCAAGTTCGTATAAAGCGACCTTGGTTCCGCAAAACAAAAGGCAGGATGCCATCACCACGATGATACCCTGCCTTTGTTCGTTCCTGTTTACCGTTCCGAGTAGTCCTTCCGCAGAATTTCCGATAAAAAATCGTACCCGAACCCTTTCTCGTAAAGAACCGGGTTCGAGTACGAACTGAATGGTGGAGCAATAAAAAACCACCACAAGGGCACTGCTCCCTTGTGGTGGTTTTGGGCTAGGCCTAGAGCGTGCGGCCGTAGGCGTTGGCGGCCTTGATGGCGGCGGCGAACTTTTCGTCGGTGAAGGGCTCGGGGTTGCCCTGCTTCCACTCGTTGGTGGCGTGCGCGTACTCGCACAGGGCCGGGATATCGGACTCGGAAAGCCCGACCTGCTCAAGCGTCACGGGCAGGCCCATCTGCTTGTTAAAGGCCGCGTAGCGCTCAAGGTTCTCGGTATCGCCCGTATAGGCGAACAGCACGAGCACGCCCAGGCTCACGACCTCGCCGTGCAGGTAGGTGACCTCGCGCGGAATGCTGCATGTGGCGTTGTAGAATGCGTGCGCCACGCTCGAGTTGTAGTAGTAATCGTTCTGGTTCGTCAGGTTCGAGACATAGCCCGTATTGACCACGATATCGAGTGCGATTTGCTTGACGGCCTCGCTCGACAGGTCCTGGCGCACGTCCTCAAGACCCTGGACGCCATAGGTAAACAGCGGCTCGGAGCAGGTGTGGGCAAGCGCCAGGCCAAGACCGGCGGTGTGCTCCAAATTACCGGCGCTCGTTGCGTACTCGACCTCGGGCTGCTTGGACAGGGCATCGCCCACGCCGGCCCAGAAGTACTCCGCCGGAGCCTCGGCGATGATCTTGGGGTTGATGAAGATGTGCGCCGGTCGGTTGGGGTACGAATAGCCCTCGAGCGAGCCGTCGTCGTTGTACACGACGGCAATGGCGGTCGCGGCGGAGCAGTTGGAACAGATCGTCGGGACAGTGAAGACGATCTTCTTGAGCTCGATGGCCGCCGTCTTGACGGTGTCGAGCGCCTTTCCGCCGCCGCAGGCGATAAGAACATCAGCCTCCTGGCAGGCAGGGGAGTTCACGACCTTGGCGATATTGGCACGCGTACTGTTGGTGCCGTAGACGCGCGTCTCGAGAATTTCGACGTCGGTACCCGCCAGCGCAGCTCCGATACCGGGAAGTGCTGCGGCCAGTGCCCGCTTGCCACCGATGATCGCGACCTTCTTCGCGCCGTACTCGGCCAGCGCGCCGGGCAGCTCGTCAAAGCAATCCTCGCCGACGGTATAGTCGCTCATTCCAATTGTGCGCATAGGTACCTTCTTTCGTGAGATAGAGTGCTTTCAGGTATTTTGCTCCTAGAGCAGGGCTGTAATAGCGAGAAATTTCGAACGTATAAAACCAGTGTTGAGGGTTTTTCGCCGGCGCGGAACGTGCTAGCATACTCCGCATAAGCGTTGATGGGGACGAGTAGTCGGCCGTCCGCATGCTACAGAGAGCGGGGAGCGCTGAGAACCCGTGCATGCGACCGATGAAAATCACCCCGGAGCTGCGGTCCCAACGGGCGCGCCGTACAGGCACGTCTTAGTAGACATCGCCGAGATGGTCGTCGATACAGGCCAGCCGAGTAACGGATGCGAGCGCGCGATTACGCGGGCGAGGGCATCTAAGCTGGGTGGTTAAGCGAAGAGCTTTTACGGGCGTATAGCCCGTTTTGTGGCGCTTCGTCCCAGCTTGTAGGGACGGGCGCTTTTTTGGTGCCCAACGGGCGTGCGCGCCCACGACATGAAAGGGGTACCGTGGCAAACGAGTACAAGCAGACGATGAATCTGCCCAAGACCGGTTTTCCCATGCGTGCCGGTCTTTCCAAGTCCGAGCCCAAGCGACTCAAGGACTGGCAGGACAACAAGGTCTACGAGCAGGTTCTGAAGAAGAACGAGGGTCACAAGAAGTTCGTGCTGCACGACGGCCCTCCGTACGCCAACGGCCCGATTCACATCGGCCACGCCATGAACAAGATCTCCAAGGACATGATCAACCGTTACTGGATGATGCAGGGCTATGAGGTTCCCTATGTCCCCGGTTGGGACTGCCACGGTCAGCCGATCGAGCATAAGGTCGAGGAGAAGCTCGGCACCGAGAAGTTTAACCAGACCTCCACGGCTAAGATCCGCGAGCTTTGCAACAAGTTCGCTGTCGAGAACATCGAGCTCCAGAAGGCTGGCTTCCGTCGCCTTGGCGTGCTTGGCGACTGGGACAACCCGTATCTGACGCTCTATCACCAGCATGACGCCGCCGACATTGAGGTCTTCAAGGCCATGTTCGACAAGGGCATGATCTATCGCGGCCACAAGCCCGTCCACTGGTGCAAGCACTGCCATACCGCGCTGGCCGAGGCTGAGATCGAGTACTCCGACGAGACGAGCCCGTCCATCTTCGTGCGCTTTGAGATGACCTCCAAGCCCGCCGGCCTCGAGAACTTCGACGGCCCGGTCGACTTTATCATCTGGACGACCACGCCGTGGACCATCCCCTCCGACCAGGCAGTTTCCCTCAAGCCCGGCGCCGTCTACGTCGCCGTTGAGCACGATGGTCGTGCCGAGGTCATGCTCGAGGACCTGGCTCCCAAGTGCTGCGAGGAGTTTGGCTGGGAGTACACCCCGGTCATGGTCGACGGCGAGCCCTATGTGGTTCCCGCCGAGACGTTCCACCACATCCACTACAAGCAGCCGATCTTTGACGGTGTTGAGGGGGTGGCGTTGCTGGCCGATTACGTCGGTGTCGACGACGGTACCGGTATCGTCCACAACTCGCCCGGCCATGGCGTCGACGACTACTTTGCCTGCCTCAAGGAGGGCATCACCGACATTTGCATGCCGGTCGATGACGACGGTAAGTTCTACACCGGCGAGGAGTTTGGTACCGGTGGCCCCTTCAGCGGTATGGATACCGATGAGGCCAACCCGCACATCATCGAGTTCCTGCGCGAGCGCGGCACCCTGGTCCTCGAGAAGAAGATCACGCACAGCTATCCGCACTGCTGGCGCTGCAAGCACCCGGTGCTCTTCCGTGCTACCGACCAGTGGTTTGTCTCGATGGACAAGACCGGCTTGCGTGAGCAGGCTGGCAAGGAGGTCCGTGAGAACGTCAAGTGGTATCCGGCCCATGCCGCCAACCGCATTGGCGCCATGGTCGAGCAGCGTCCCGACTGGTGCATCAGCCGTCAGCGCAACTGGGGCGTGCCTATCCCCAGCTACACTTGCGCCGACTGCGGCGAGAAGGTCATGAACGACGCCACGCTCGACGCCGTCATCAAGCTCTTCCACGAGAAGGGCTCCGACGCCTGGTTCACCGACGCTCCCGAGAGCTACCTGGGCGAGGCTTGCGTTTGCCCCAAGTGCGGCGGCCATCACCTCAAGGCCGATAAGGACATCCTCGACGTGTGGTGGGACTCCGGCGTCTCCTGGAAGGCCGTCTGCGAGTACCGCCCCGAGCTGGAGTACCCGGCGGACGTGTATCTCGAGGGCTCCGACCAGCATCGTGGTTGGTTCCAGAGCTCGCTGCTCACCTCGGTGGGTGCCAACGGCCACGCTCCGTACAAGGCGGTCGTCTCGCAGGGCTTCACGCTCGACGGCCAGGGTCGCAAGATGTCCAAGTCGCTCGGCAACGTCATCGACCCCAATAAGGTCTGCGACGAGATGGGCGCCGACATCATCCGTCTGTGGGTCGCCTCGGTCGACACCAGCTCCGACGTCTCCATCGACCATGAGATTCTCGCTCGTACGTCCGATGCCTATCGTCGTTTCCGCAACACGCTGCGCTTCTTGCTCTCCGAGCTCGAGGGTCAGTTTGAGCCCGAGACCGACGGCGTCGCCTTTGCCGACCTGCTGCCGCTCGACAAGCTCATGGTTGCCCGTCTGACCCAGGTCCAGGCCGAGGTCGACGACGCCTACGCCAGCTATGAGTTCCCGCGCGCCTACCGTGCGCTCTATGACTTCGTGGTTACCGAGCTTTCCAACGTGTATCTCGACGCCCTGAAGGATCGTCTGTACTGCGACAAGCCCGGCTCGCTCGAGCGCCGCAGCGCCCAGACCGTGCTGGCCGAGCTCTTCTCGATGCTCATGCGCGACCTGCAGCCGATCCTGTCCTATACCGTCGACGAGGCCATGGCATATGCGCCCGCCGGCTGCGTCGATCACCAGAAGTACGCCGCGCTGCTCGATTGGTACAAGTCGCCCATCACGGTCGACGAGGCCAATGAGTTTGAGGGCGTGCTCGAGGCTTCGCTCGAGCTCCGTAGCGCCGTGACCAAGGCCCTTGAGGATGCCCGTTCTGCCGGCACCTTCACTAAGAGCCAGCAGGTCCGCGTCAAGGCGGTCGTTCCCGCCGAGATGTACGCGCTGCTGACCGGTGATAAGGCCGTCGACCTGGCCGAGTTCTACATCGTCTCCGATGTTGAGCTGACCCAGGGCGAGGAACTCTCCGTTGCCATTGAAGCTGCCGAGGGCGAGTGCTGCGACCGTTGCTGGAACTACCGCACCACCGTTGGCGAGTACAACGGCCACGCACATATTTGCAAGCGCTGCGCTGATGCGCTGTAGGTTACGGCGTTCGTAGAACGCCGTAACCTACCGACGCTGCAAACGCCCCTAAGCGGCAATCTGACGTTCAATCGTCGGTCGCGTACCAAAGTACGCTTCCCTCCTCTTTCACGTCACCTTGCTCGCTTAGGGACGTTTTCGCTGTTGGCGACGGTAATGCGGCGTTTCTATGGACCTAGTCGTTGGGGACGTTCTTAAACGACTAGTCAAACAAGAACGTCCCCAACGACTACCTGTGTCATATTCAAGCGGCATTCTGTTTTTCGGAATGTCGCTTTCGTTTTATGCTGATTATTTCGCTAGCGTTGGTGGATATGTCGTGCGCCCTGCGTGTGACAATATAAGATGGTTAATTGCGTTAAACGGAATTCGATGATCTTGAGGGTAGGGGATTGATTTGGGTCGTGCTGGGGATATGACGCCGCCTTTGCGTTGGCGGTTGGGTGTTGCTGGTGGGGTAGCGCTCGTTGTGCTGCTTGTTGACCAGCTGACCAAGCTTGCGGTTCGTGCCGTGGGCGAAGCTTTGCATGTGACTGTCATCCCCGGTGTCATCGACTTTACGTTTGTCCGGAATATCGGTGCTGCCTTTAGTATGGGCGAGGGGCATGGCATCGCGTTTGCCGTGCTGGCGTTGGCGGTCATTCTCGCTATTGCCGTGTACCTCGTTCGTGCACCCCAGCTCGCCCATCTTGAAGTCGTGGGCATGGCGATGGTTGCGGGCGGCGCCATTGGCAACGCAATCGACCGTCTGACTTTTGGCTTTGTGACCGATTTTATTGCCGCCACGTTCATCGACTTTCCTGTCTTTAACGTGGCCGATATCGGCATCACCGTAGGCGTCGTGCTCGCCCTCTTCGGTTACATGTTCTTGAGCCCCGCTGCCCGTGAGGTCGATGCGACCGCCGAGCTTAACGCCCGTGACGAGGCCCGCGCTAAGCGCAAGGCCCAGCAGCGTGGGGAGCGTGCCCGCAAGATTCGCGAAAGGAATGAGCGCTAATGGCCGACATCCATATCCTTGTTGCGGATGATGCCGCTGGTCAGCGTCTTGACGCCTATCTGGGCTCCAATGACGGCTGCCCTACGCGCTCTTCCTGCGCGCATCTGATTGAGGGCGGTGCCGTATGTGTCAATGGCGAGACCTGTCTGTCTAAAAAGTACGCCGTGCGAGCCGGCGACTGTATTTCGGTCGATTTGCCCGAGCCGCACGATCCCACCGATGTGATTCCCGAGGCCATTCCGCTCGACATTCGCTATGAGGACGACTATCTCATTGTGCTCTCCAAGCAGCGTGGCCTGGTGTGCCATCCTGCGCATGGTCATGAGAGCGGCACGCTCGCGAATGCCCTGGTCTATCATTGCGGTATCGACCATCTGGGTACCGTGCAGGGCGAGGATCGCCCCGGTATCGTGCATCGTTTAGATCGCGATACCTCGGGTCTCATGCTTGCGGCAAAGGACGACGACACGCAGCGCGCGCTTCAAAATCTCATTCGCACGCGCACGCTCGATCGTCGCTATATCACGCTCGTTCACGGTCACATCGCCATGGACGAGGGCACCATTAACACCGGCATTGCCCGCTCTACGCGTGACCGTGTCAAGATGGCGGTTTCGGACGATCCTTTCGCGCGTCAGGCCATTACGACCTTTAAGGTCCTTGAGCGCTTTGATTCCACGCGTTTTGATGACGGCTATACGCTCGTCGAGTGCCACCTGTTTACGGGCCGCACACATCAGATTCGCGTGCATATGCGCCATATCAACCATGCCTGCGTGGGCGATCCGCTCTACGGCAAGTGCGATGCGCGTGCCGATCAGGGTCTGACCAGGCAGTTCCTTCATTCCTGGCGCGTGGCGTTCGACCATCCCGTGACGGGGGAGCGCATTGAGTGCCGCGACGAGTTGCCCTGGGATCTCGCTGCGGTTCTTGACGATCTGGCTCCGCGCTCGCTCGGTCGCACTGCCGCCGGTGACGAAATCGTCTCTCAGCTCGGTCTGCTCGAAGCCTAGCCAGTATTAGGTGGTTTCTTGAACTCGGTAAGCCTGCGGTAAGATATACGGTTGTTTACGTAACGCGTTCTCGGGAGCCTGCATGCTCGCCTTTTTACAAACCAACACACCCATCGTGGTCTTCAACCAGATTGTCGTCACGCTGCTCACGGTCTGCTTTCTGTACCAGGTGGTCTTCTTTGTCATTGGCGCTCTTCGTGGCGAGGTCGCGCCTCCCAAGGCCAAAAAACTCCATCGTTATGCTTTCTTTATCGCGGCGCATAACGAGGAGGCCGTGATCGCCAACCTTGTTCGCTCCATCAAGGACCAGGATTATCCGTCCGAGCTTATCGAGGTCTTCGTGGTTGCCGACGCCTGCACCGACAACACCGCACAGCTCGCGCGCGAGGCAGGTGCCATTGTTTACGAGCGCAATGATCTTGCCCGTAAGGGTAAGAGCTGGGTCATGGACTTTGGCTTCGACCGCATCCTTAACGAGTATCCCGACACGTTTGAAGGCTACTTTATCTTCGATGCCGATAACGTTATCTCCCGCGATTACGTGTCCAAGATGAACGATGCCTTTGACCAGGGATTCCATGTGGTCACGAGCTATCGCAACTCCAAGAATTTTGGCAGCTCGTGGATCTCGGCAGCTAATGCTACTTGGTACCTGCGCGAGGCGCGCTTTCTCAACAACGCGCGTAATATCTGTAAGACGTCCTGCGCCGTCTCGGGTTCGGGCTACCTCATCTCCGCCAGTGTTATTGAGGGCATGCACGGCTGGCAGTTCCACACGCTGACCGAGGACATTCAGTTCACTACGTTCTGCGCTATTCACGGTATTCGCATTGGCTATGCGCCGGCGGAGTTCTTTGACGAGCAACCCGTGACGTTCAAGGCATCCTGGAAGCAGCGTATGCGCTGGACCAAGGGCTTTTACCAGGTGTTCTTTACCTACGGCAAGCATCTGGTCAAGTCGACGTTCCGCTATCATCGCTTTGCCGCCTACGACATGTTCATGACGATCGCCCCGGGTATGCTGCTATCGCTGATCTCGATGCTCGCTAATGCGACGTTCTTGATTGTGGGTGGCCTTTCGCATGGTTTCTTGGCTACCGAAGTCGAGATGCAGGCGTGCGCCGCTTCGCTCATTATGACCTTCGCCATGATGTATCAGACCTTCTTTATCCTGGCGCTGCTCACGACTATCTTTGAGTACAAGCACATTCACTGCGCGCAAAAGTGGCGTCTGGTGACTAACCTGTTTACCTTCCCGATCTTTATGTTCAGCTATATCCCCATCACGGTGGCCGCGCTGTTCCTGAAGGTCGACTGGGTTCCTACCCAGCATGCCGTAAACGTCACCCTCGACGAGGTCATGCAAGGCGCCAAATAACCACCACCAAAACCACCGCAAAGGGGACAGGCACCTTTGTGGTGGTTTTTGCTTTTGCGATGCAGCTCGAGGAGGTACTCGATGTTTTATATCCCGTTTTGGATTTGCATCTTTGCCGGCGCGGCGATTGATGCCCGTCAGCGACGTTTTCCCAATGAACTTGCCGGTGCGTGTGCGGTGACGGCGTTAGTGGGCGTTTGGCTCGACAAAGGTGTTAACACAGCGCTTGACCACGCGGGTCTTGCCGTCATTGTGTATCTTGCTCTCGTGCTGACTGAGTCCCTCTGGCGTCGTCTTCGCCAAATCCCGGGCATCGGCATGGGGGATGCCAAGGCGCTCTTCGCGCTTTGCACGCTCGACCCTATGGGTGGCATCGTGGCATTTGCCGTCGCACTCCTGGCTCTGGCCCTTTCCTGCCTCTTCACAAAATCGCGCTCCCTGCCATTGCTCCCGTTTTTAGTGCCGATTTTTGCCATAATCGAGGTCGTGGGCTGCACTTTGTAACCGATTGCGCATCCTTCTTAAGGAGCATGCCATGGAATCTAATCAAGAAACGGCCGTCATTAAGGCGCGCATGGACCGTATTCCCTCGGCGTTGTCGCCCGAGCTTGTCGAGCGCATTGCCGCCGATCGTGCTTCGGGCTATGTCAACCCGTATCGTTGCAACGATGATCAGGTCATTCGTCGTATTGATCGCACTACCGACAAAGGCACGCTTATGCGTCCGGCGTTTATGCGCGATACCGAAAAGATACTTCATCTTCCGGCTTACACCCGGTATGCGGGCAAAACGCAGGTCTTTAGCTTTCGTAGCAATGACGATCTGTCACGCCGCGGTTTGCACGTGCAGCTTGTCTCGCGCATTGCGCGCGATATCGGTCGCGCCCTGGGGCTCAATTGCGATCTGATCGAGGCGATTGGCCTGGGCCACGACTTGGGACACACGCCTTTCGGCCATTCCGGCGAGCGCTTCCTCAACGATATCTATCACGAGCGTACGGGGCGTTATTTTTTCCATAACGTGCAGTCGGTCCGCGTGCTCGACGCGTTGTATGGCCGCAACGTGTCGCTCCAGACGCTCGACGGCGTGCTATGCCATAACGGCGAGTACGAGCAGCGTGTGTTTGAGCTCTCGGACATGGGCTCCTTTGACCAGTTTGACCAGACGGTTGAGGATTGCATTGCCACGGGCTATAGCGCAATTGAGCATCTGCGTCCCATGACGCTCGAGGGCTGCGTCGTTCGCATCTCGGATATTCTTGCCTACGTCGGTCGTGACCGTCAGGATGCGATCGCGGCGGGCCTGCTTTCGCCCGACGCTTTTGATGATGGCCGGGGCGGTGCCTACAACAGTTGGATCCTCACGCATGCCTCTATCGATATCGTTGAGCACAGCTATGGTAAGCCGCGCATCGAGATGAGCGAGGACCTGTTTGAGGAAATTCGCCGAGCCAAGCGCGAGAACTACGAGAAGATCTATAGCAAGGGCGGTATCGAAGGCGATTCCGAGGCGGAGCTGCGCGAGGCGTTCGTAAAGCTCTACGACCGTTGCCTGCGGGATCTAAACAGTGGCGACGAGTCCTCTTACATCTTTAAGCACCATATCTCGCGCATTGAGCAGCAGCTTTCCTACTATGATCGCACCTATGCCTGGCAGGACGACAAGGATCAAGCCGTGGTGGATTATATCGCGAGCATGACGGACGGTTATTTCTGCGAGCTGACGAGCAAGCTGTTCCCTGGTCTGGAGTTTCCGCACCGTACCTATATTAACGAACGGTAGTTCGTATTAATTCGGTATACTGTTAGTGGAAAACGTTTTTGATTGATACACGGGATGGCTATGGACGACCTTTTTTCTGCTTCGACGCGCGAGCGTTCCTTTCAGAATGCGCCGCTTGCGGTGCGCATGCGCCCCAATTCGCTCGACGAGTACGTGGGCCAGCAAAAGGCCGTCGGTAAGGGTTCATGGCTGCGTGCCGCGATCGAGCACGACGTGCTTTCGAGCGTGATTCTGTACGGGCCTGCCGGTACGGGCAAGACGACGCTGGCCCACATTATCGCCAACCATACCAAGAGCGAGTTTGTCGAGGTCAGCGCCGTCACGGGTACCGTGAAGGACCTGCGTCGTGTGATTGATGAGGCCAAGACGCGCCTGAATACATACGACCGCCGCACCATTCTATTCATCGATGAGATTCACCGCTTCTCTAAGTCGCAGCAGGATGCCCTGCTGCATGCAGTTGAGAACCGTACCGTCATTATGATTGGCGCTACGACGGAGAATCCGTACTTCGAGGTCAACTCGGCGCTGCTCTCACGTGGTCGAGTCGTGGAGCTTGAGCATTTAAAGGACGAGGATATCGCCATGCTTATCGAGCGTGCGCTCGAGGCACCTCAGGGCCTGAACGGCAAATTCTCGGCCGATGATGATACGGTCAAGACCATTTGCACGCTGGCAGCGGGTGATGCACGCTCGGCCCTGACGACACTTGAGCTGGCGAGCGAGATTGCCGTCACGCGTCCCGATACCGAGGGAACGCCAGCGCCCGCGGCGGGGGAGCGCTATCCCATCACCGTGGATGACGTGAAGATCGCCAACCCGCGTCGTGGATTTTCGTATGACAAAAACGGCGACATGCACTACGACATCATCAGTGCGTTTATTAAGTCCATGCGCGGTAGCGACCCCGATGCCACGATCTATTGGCTCGCGCGCATGATTGATGCGGGGGAGGATCCCAAGTTTATCGCTCGCCGTATTATGATTCAGGCTTCTGAGGATGTTGGCAACGCCGACCCGCAGGCGCTTTTGGTGGCGCATGCCGCGTTTAAGTCTGCCGAGGTCATTGGCTATCCCGAGTGCCGCATTAACCTGGCTCAGGCTGCACTCTATGTGTGTTTGGCCCCTAAATCCAACGCGTGTGAGGCTTCGATTGATGCGGCGCTGGCCGATATCCATTCTAGTGGGCTTCGCGAGGTGCCGAGTTATCTGCGCGATCGCCATCGCCCAGGCAGCGACGACTACGGTGTGTATAAATACCCGCACGATTATCCCGAAGGCTGGGTCGATCAGCGCTATTTGCCCGAGGGGCTGGAGCGCGGTGCGTTCTGGCAGCCTGCCGGGCGCGGCTGGGAAGAGTGGCGCGTAGAGCAAAGCGAGCGCGACCGCAGCGGGAATGCACCGAAGTAGCTGCTGATAATTTTGTCCCACGTTGCTGCTCTTGGCATGTTCGGTCCCCTTTGGGGTACCATGAAAAGCGTCTGTATTTCGATTCTTCCGGGAGGCTTGTATGAGTCCCATTCAAATCGCCCTGCTGCTGCTCGCCGTTGCCGGCGTGTGGGCCATCGCTGAGCTCGCGCTTACCCTGCGCAAGACACGCAATGTTGTCGACTCGCTCGATAAGACCGTGAACGACCTCAACAACACCATCGCCGAGGCTCAGCCTGTGGTGGCAAAGCTCGATGGCGCTGTCGATGAGCTTACGCCGGCGCTTGCCCAGATGGAGCCGCTGCTTAAGTCGAGCAAGACGGCAGTTGATGCCCTTACCTCCAATCTCGTAGAGGTCGAAGCCGTGGTTCGCGACATTTCCGAGGTTACGGGCAGCATGGCCGAGGCCAGCAATGCTGTGTCGAGCGTGACCGACTCTGCCGCCGGTGCTGTGCAGAAGCTCTTCAATAAGGTGAAGGCTCCTGCAGCCGACGCCGATCGCAAGCTCGCCGCTGCCGCTGCGGAGGCCGAGCAGCCCACCGAGCGCGTCCTAATTGGCGAGGACGAGGCCGCCGCGCGCGCCGATGATGGTCAGAAGTCTGTATCCAAGCCGGCTCAGTATTACACCTATACGCCCGCCGAGACCTCTGAGGAGTCCTGCGATGAGTAGCGAAGCAACCTGCCCTATCACGCTGACCGTTGCCGGTGACCCGCGTCTCGCTCGCCTTGTGCGCATGACGGCAGCCAACGTTGGTGCCCTGTGCTCTATGTCTGTCGATCGCATCGAGGACATCCGCATGGCTGCCGAGGAAGCCTTTATCTTTGGCTGCACGGCTGTTGATTCCGACGACATCTCAATCAAATTCGATGTCGATGAATCTCACGTTGGCATGACCTTTACCTTTGGCGATCAGGCCACCGTCGACGAGGATGACCAGGCTGCTGTTTATGCCGAGCTTATTTTGGCGAGCGTGTGCGACTCCTACGAAAAGACTGCGGCGCCCCTGACGCTTTCCCTCGACCTCAAGGCGGATATTTAATATGACCGAACGTTCCCGGAGCGGCAAGACCGCTTGGGACAAGGAGAAAACCCGCGAGCTGTTTCGTCGCTACAAGGAGACCGGTGATCCGGACGCCCGCGAACAGCTCGTCATGTCCCATATGAACCTGGTAAGGTTTCTTGCCAACAAATTTAAGAATCGCGGCGAGCCGCTCGACGACCTCATGCAGGTCGGCTATCTGGGTTTGCTCAAGGCTATCGACCGCTTTGACCCCGAGCGCGGACTCGAGTTCACGACGTTTGCGACACCCACTATCCTGGGCGAGATCAAACGCCATTTCCGCGACAAGGGCTGGAGCGTGCGCGTACCGCGTCGTCTGCAGGAGCTCTCGGCCAAGGTCAACCAGGCTACTGACAAACTTACCAACGAGCTGCAGCGTTCGCCCAAGGTTGAGGAGATCGCTGAGTATCTAGATGTGACTGTCGATGAGGTCCTCGAGGCTATGGAATCGTCTTCGGCCTATACCTCGGTGCCCATCGAGGCTCCTGGTGCGTCCGATTCCGACGATGCGCCCTCGATTCTCGACCGTTACGCCGACGATGACAACGAGCTCGACTTTACCGATGACCGCCTGGTGATCGAGGAAGCCATCCGCGATTTCTCGCCGCGCGAGCGCGAGGTGATCGAGCTGCGCTTTGTGAAGGGCATGACCCAGATCGAGATTGCCAAGAAGCTGGGCATCTCGCAGGTGCAGGTTTCGCGTCTGCTGCGCCGCACGCTTAAGAAGATTCAGGACAAGATCGACCCCGACGGAGTGATGATTCGTTCATGAGTGAGCACCCCCAACAAACCGATCGCGTGCTGCGCGACACCCGCATTCTGACGCTGCGCATTTGGGCTGTTGTCGGCTGCATTGTCATCGCCGCTGTCATCTTTAACCTTATGGGCATCCTGGCACCGGTTATTGAGTTTCTTGCCGTCGGTTCCATCATTGCTTTTGTGATGTCCCCGATCACCAACTGGCTCGAGCACCATGGCGTGAATCGCGGCATCGGTTCGCTTGTCGCGCTTATTGTTGTTGTTGCCGTGCTCGTCGGTGTCGTTTGCATCTTGTCGCCGATTCTCTTTGGTCAGATCATGGAAGTCCTGAGCCGCCTGCCCGAGCAGCTTCGTGTTGCGGGTGGCGATCTCAATGAGATGATCTCGCATGCCAAGACGCTCAACAACACGCCGCTCAAGGAGTATTTGGACGATAATCTTTCGTCCCTGGTTACCGTGGCATCGAAGTATGTGTCTCAGATTGCTGCCGAGCTTGGTCGCGGTGTGTTCCCGCTCATCACCAATACGGCCTCGCAGTTGTTCGTGATCTTCCTTGGTCTGGTGCTTGCCTACTGGATGGCCTGCGACTACCCTCGCATGCATCACGAGATTTGCACCATCATCGGTCAGGAGAAGGAGACCTCGTACCGCTTTATGGTCGCCATCCTTTCTCGCTCTGTCGGCGGCTACATGCGCGGTATGGTCGTGACGTCCATCTGCGGTGGTTTCCTCGCCTTTATCGGTTTTATGATCATCGGCCATCCGTATGCGGCTCTCATGGCTATCTTTACCGGCATCATGCATTTGGTTCCGGTCGTCGGTCCTTGGGTGAGCGCAGCAATCGCCACAGTGCTTGGTTTCATGTTCAGCCCCATGTTGGCGTTATGGACGCTTATCGTGACGATGGTCGCGCAAAACGTCACCGATAACGTGATTTCGCCTAAGGTTATGCAGAGCTCGGTGCAGGTGCATCCCATCATGAGCCTCACGGCTCTCGTTATTGGCTCGGCACTCATGGGCCCCATCGGCATGATTATTGCCATCCCGCTTTGTGCGGCCCTCAAAGGTATCTTCGTGTACTACTTCGAGAATGAGACCGGCCGCCAGCTTGTGGCCTATGACGGCG
>UQPL01000031.1:0-14353 GCA_900542895.1 uncultured Collinsella sp.
GGCGTGAACACGACGGACTCGGCGGTGCGCATGAAGCATATCCCTTCGGGGATTACCGTGACGGCGCGCGAGAGCCGCAGTCAGTTCCAAAACCGTAGTAGCTGCCTGCGTAAGCTGCGCGCTGAGCTTGGGCGTCGCGGGCGTCCACCGCGCCGGCGCGTAAAGACCAAGGTGCCTCAGCGCTCTCGCCAGCGCAGGCTCAATGACAAGCACTTCAATGCCATTAAAAAGGCTAACCGTCGCAAGCCGGGCAGTGACGAATAGCCTCCTCATAAGTTGCGGTGAAATAGGGACTGTTTTGCGGCTTTAGCTGCATAAACAGTCCCTATTTCACCGCAACTTAGGTGGGGCTAGCGGGTTGGGTGCCAGACTTGGAGGGCACCGGGAAGGACGTCGACCTCAATGCGCGAGGCGACGATGGGCTCGCCGTCGGCCTGGATGGGGTAGTCGGGCTCCTCGAACGTGAGCTCGGCATGACGGCAACGACGCATGCGAACCGGTGGCAACTTGGTATGGTGGCCGTCCTTGGCCGAAAGAAACATAGGCAGGGCAACCGCGCGAGGGACAGGGCCGCAGGCGTAGCAGACGTCGAGTACGCCGTCGCAGGGGTCGGCATCGGGGCAGATGCGATAGCCCGAGCCATAGGTAGGACCCAGCTGAATTGCCATGATGATCGCCCGCACGCGCTCGGCGGGCGCGCCATCAAAGCTGATGGTCATGGGGTAGTTGCGATAGCGCAGACCAAACTGCTCAAGTCCCGAGAGGGTGTAGAGTGGCGCGCCCGTCAAGCCGGTCTTTTTGCGCAGCTCGGTGGTGCCAAGGCCGATGGCGGCATCGATGCCGACCGAAAGCGTTTGGTCGTAGTACTCAACGGTAGCCTCGCCGCTGCCGCTTGCGGGGTTCCATGAACGAATGCGCCCGATGTCCTGACGCTGCAGCTCACAGGTGAGCAGTGCGCCAAAATCCTTGCCGGAGAAATCGTCGATGCCGAGCGTTTGGGCAAAATCGTTGCCAGAGCCCACGGGTAGGATGGCAAGAGCGGGGCGGGCGTCCTCCTCTTGCGTCATAAGCCCGTTGACGACCTCGTGAATCACGCCGTCGCCGCCAAGGGCGATAACGGTGCGATAGCCCTGAGCCTGTGCGGCCAGCTCCTTGGCGTGTCCCATGCGCTCGGTCAGCACCAGGTCAAACTGGGATGTGCGTGCAGTCATGTCCAAAAAGCGTTGCAGGCGCTCGGCAACCTCGTGCGCGGCGCCCGACTGGGCGGCTGGGTTGGCGATGATGAGCGTGCGACCAAAATCAGTTGCGTGCATGGGGCGACTCCCGGCGTATGACGTGACGGTGCGGTCGCGCTCAGGTCGAATTGCCCCCGATTGTGGCTGCACGTCGAATACTTACGTCTACTCTATCAGGTCGTTGTGGCGCTCGATAGCATCCGCTACCGTACCGCCCTCATCCACAATAAGCGAACGGCGCTTGGGCGAGATGATGCGCTGGGCGGGGTACACGCCGCGGTGTCCGGCGGTTAGGTAGCTGATAAAGGCCACGATGACAAAGAACCCGGCTGCCGTGCCGTGGAACAGGTCGATGGCCATCATACAGGTGGTGATGGGCACGTTGAGCCCGGCGCAGAACACGCCGAGCATGCCCAGCGCCGCCAGAAAGCTGGGGTCGATTCCGACGAGGCAACCGATCCAGCCGCCGAGCGCCGCACCGATACCAAACAGGGGCGTGACCTCGCCGCCTTGGAAGCCGGCGCCCAGGGTGAGCGCTGTGACGACCAACTTGATGGCTGCGTCCGCCAGGGTGGTGTTGCCGGCAAATCCGGCGCCGGAAAGCCACGTGGAAAGGCCGGCGTAGTTCCAAGCGTCGAGAAGGGCATAGGCGGCCAAAACCACGAGTGCGCCGATGAGTGCGCGAACGAGGTAATTGGTGATAAAGCGACCGTACAGGCTCTTGACGGTTCGAACCGACCAGGCAAAGAGGCGTGCCGTCAGACCGAAGATAATTGCGCTGATAACAACGATGACGACCGTTTTGGGCGTCATAGCGGGAACGCTGGCGATAACATTCGCCTCGTACTCGGTACCTAGGGCGAGTGATGTAAAGTAGCCGGTAAATGAGGCGACCAGGCAGTAGATGCCCGCCGTGTAGTCGATCTTGCCGATAAAGCACATCTCCATGCCAAAGAAAGCTCCGGCAAGGGGCGAGGCGAATACGGCGCCAAAGGCCGACGAGATGCCGGCGAGCATGAGGTCGTGGTGGTCATGCTTTTTGAGGTGGGCGAGGCTCGAGATGTTGCTGGCGATGGTGCCGCCAATCTGCACCGCGGCTCCCTCGCGACCGGCCGATCCGCCCGTTAGGTGCGTGAGCGTGGAGCACACAAACGTGAGGACGGCCATGCGCATATGGATGAGGCGTGTGCCCAGAGCGGAGTCGATGACCAGGTTGTTGCCACGCTTGGCGGCAAGACCGTGGTTTTTGTACACCCATGCGGTAGCAACGCCCACAACGGGAAGCAAGGCGTAGACCCACACATGGTGCTCGCGATAGTCGGTCGCGATATTCAACGAGGCCAAAAACGCCCAAGCGGCAACGCCCATGGCGAGCGAGACGATGACGACGAGTACGAGCAACTTAGCGCTCGCGAGTAGGTTGCGGGCGTTGCGACGCGTGTCGGCAGCCAAGAGCTGCTCGGAGCGGGTGATCTGATGCCTGCCTGCCGTGATGACGTCGTTCAGGGAGAAAAAGCCGCCGTCGTCGAGCGGCTGGGAATGATCCTGCGTTTCGTTTGCGCTTTCGGTTTTGTCGTTATGAGCCATACGTTCCTCTTTTAGGTTGCAACGCAAGCATTATAAAACGCGGTAAACGCGACGAGCCGGTGGGTTGGTTTCCATTCTGTTTCGCGGCCTGCAACCGACAGGTGTATTTGCGGGTACAGACCGAGTCGCGGCCGTGCATCGGGGGATTATACTGAGACAAGCATAAAGAATCGGCGCCCCTGTTGTGCGCCGTGGCATTAAGAGGTGCATATGGCAGAGAAACTCATTCCGCTGGAGGACGCGCAGTCGATTGTTTTGTCGCACGTTGCTCCGTCCGATCTCGTCGAGATTCCCGTGTGGCAGGCGGCTGGTTTTCCCTTGGCCGAGGACGCGGTGGCCGATATCGACATCTCGCCGTTTGCCAACAGCGCTATGGACGGATATGCCGTGCGCTCGGCGGACTTGGCGCAGGCATCTGGCGAGGCGCCGGTGACGCTCGACGTTATCGGACACGAGGCCGCGGGCAATGTGTTTGAGGGCGCAATCGGCGCGGGCGAGACGGTCCGCATCATGACGGGCGCGCCGGTACCCGAAGGTGCCGATGCCGTGGTGAAGTACGAGATCGTCGATGTGCTCGACGGCGATGGCAACGAGGGTTCGCACGTTCGCTTCTCGGCGCCGGCCAAGGTGGGGGAGAACGTTCGCTCGGCTGCTGAGGAAGCCCATGCCGGCGACGTCGTGATGCGCGCTGGCGAGGTTGTGGCTCCGGCCGGCGCCGGCCTGCTGGCAAGCGCCGGTTACGCGAGCGTGAAGGTCCATGCCGCTCCGCGCGTGGGCATTATCTCGCTGGGCACGGAGCTGGTCGCACCGAGTAAGGTACCGGCGCGTGGTCAGATTCGCGATTCCAACTCCTCGGCGCTGATGGCCGAGGCACTCGATGCCGGCGCCGAGCCCGTGTTCTACGGCATCGCGCCCGATGATGAGCAGGCGATTGCCGAGCTGGTACATCGCGCCACGCGAGAGTGCGATTTTGTCATTACGAGCGGTGGCGCCTCGGCGGGCGATTACGACTATGTGACGGCGCTCGTCCGGCGCGAGGGCGAGGTGCTGTTTGACCGCATCTCGATGCGTCCGGGCAAGGCCATCACGTTTGGCTTGCTCGGGGGTAAGCCCTACCTAGGGCTTTCAGGCAATCCGGCCGCGGCGTATGTAGGCTTTGAGATGCTTGCCCGTCCGGCGATCCGCAAGATGCGCGGCTTTGCCGAGGGCGTGCGTCCCGTGCAGCAGGCGACGCTCACACATGGCGTGAAAAAGCGACAGCATCGCCGCTTCTTCGATCGCGCCACGGTTTTGCGCGACCCCGAGACCGGTGAGCTGTTGGTGACCGAGGCCAAGACGCAGAATTCGGCGCTGCTCGGCACGATGCAGCGGGCCAATTGCCTGTTGCGTATTGACGAAGGACCGTGCGACCTTGCGGCGGGCGACGTCGTGGATGTCGTGCGTGTCGACCTGCCTGAGGGAACGGTGCTATAGGAGGATCGCTATGGAGTTGAAGATTTCGATCGTGACGTGCTCGGATACGCGCGACCTTGCCCAGGACGAGGCTGGGGCCGCACTCGAGGAGCTTATCGAGGCACAGGGCTGGACGGTCGCCTCACATGTGGTCGTGCGCGACGACGTCAGCGAGATTGGTGATGCCATCGTGGAGGCCGCCGATGAGTGTCACGCCAATGTCGTGCTCACCTGCGGCGGCACGGGGCTTTCGATGCGCGATGTGACGCCCGAGGCGACGCGTGCCGTCTGCGACCGCGATGTGCCGGGTATTGCCGAGGCGATCCGTGCGTACTCCATGACCAAGACGCGCCGCGCCATGCTCTCGCGCGCTATTTGCATGCAACGAGGTCATACACTTGTCGTAAACTTTCCCGGTTCTACGAAGGCCGCCCGCGAAAGCTGGGAGGCCATAGCAGATCAGCTGGAGCACGCAGCTCAGATGACAGCGGGCGGCGGACATACCAACTAAGCGGTTTACCTGCGGCGGGGCGACCTAAACGGCTGCTCCGCCTTTGTTTTCCGCCGAAGCGACGCCGAGGTGCACGCTAACTCGAAACTATATTCTCTGGCGAGAATAATTTCTCACTAACATTATTCGCGCAGAAGTATAATCTGGTTGCAGATTAAAGCCCGCGGTGGGGTACCCGGGCACAAGGTCCGAAAGGGTTGAATATGTTCGATTTGGTTTCTCGCCGCGGATTCGTCTCACTTTCTGCTGTCGCCGCTGCCGGCCTTGGTCTTGCCGGTTGCTCGGGCAGCAAGACGTCCGAGCCGGCCGGATCCGATGCCGGCTCCGCCAAGGCCTCTTCCAAGAAGGAAACCGTCGAGCTGCAGGTCTTTGCCGCCAACTCCCTCGAGAAGGCCCTTCCCGAGGTCCAGGAGCTCTACACCTACCAGACCGGCACCACCTTTGCCGATACGCAGTTTAAGGCCTCCGGCGACCTCGTTGAGCAGATGAAGGCCGGCGCCACGGTCGACGTGCTCATCACCGCTTCCAAGGGTACCATGGATGACGCTGAGACCGCCGAGCTCGTCGACGCCGACACGCGTGAGGACATGTTCGTCAACGACCTCGTGATTATTCGCGCCGAGGGCTCCGACACCAAGGTCGAGGCCATCGCTGACGTCGCGAACCTGGACGGCAAGATCGCCATTGGCGACGCCAAGACCGTCCCCGCCGGCAAGTACGCCAACCAGGCGCTGGCTTCCGTGGGCCTCTACACCGGCATCGAGGGCGACGACGGCGAGTATGCTCCCGAGATCGCCGACAAGGTGGCCCTGGCCGACAAAGTTGGTACCGCCGCCGCCTATGTGTCCACGGGCGACTGCGTGGCTGGATTTGTCTACAGCTCCGATATCTTCCGCTACGACGGCATCGAGGAGGCCTTCGTGTGTCCCGAGGACTCGCACAAGCCCATCGTGTATCCGGGTGCCGTTGCCGAGAGCTCCGAGCACGCCGACGAAGCCAAGGCGTTCATCGACTTCTGTCTGACCAACAAGAAGGCTCAGAAGATTTGGGCCAAGTACGGCTTTGAGCTTTCCGCGTAGTGCGGCTTGGCGCGATAATTCCATCGTTTTGTGTTTCACTCCGTTCTTGTATTCGCTTGGAGCTTTTCGTGCTTAATAGATTCCGCATGCTTGTCGCCTGTGCTTTGACCTTCGCGCTTTGCTGGGTGCCGGGATTTGCGTTTGCTGGGGACGCTGAGGACGGGGCCCAGGTTGCTGCGACCGCTCATGGGCTTTCCTATGGGATCGAGGGTTTTGAGCGGCTGGCCAAGGGGACCGCTCGTGCCATGGAGGGCCAGCCTGAGGGCTACCGGTTTCCCGTTGACGAGGACGTGGACCTTGTGGTGGCGCCTGCTGCCGATCGCGTTGTGGTGTGGATATCGCCCAAGGCGGTCGAGAAGTATGGATTGGATCCGCAGGACAACGAGTGCGTATCGGGTCTCAAGGCCCTCGTCTGTAAGCTCGACAGCGCAAACTGCATGGGAGGTGCGCAGCTGGGGGACGTGGATCTTCCTTGGTATGTCACGGCGGAAACAACGTTTGATTCCGGCGGGTATACCTATGGCTTTGACGAGCGCGGTGCGGATGGGGACCGCTATGTGGTGATTGCATCAGCCTCGGGTGATGCCAAGGGCGGCGCGCGTTGGCTTGATAGCGCTCAAATGGTAGAAGCATCGTCTGTCGTATTGCGGGATGAGCAGGGGCCCTGGACCTCTCTGACCTCCTTTTTGTGCGACATCGACTATCGCCCGTTTTGGGTGTCCATAAAAACGAGCGGCCTTGCCCTGCTGATCTCCTTTGCGCTGGGCCTGTTCGCCGCGTGGAAGACTATGGGTACCTCGAGTCGCATCAAGGGCCTGCTCGACTCGGTCTTTACCATCCCTATGGTGCTGCCGCCCACGGTCTGCGGCTTTTTGCTCCTCATGCTGTTTGGCCGCTCGACCGGGGTCGGTCGGTGGCTTATTGCTCGCGGCGTCTCGATCGTCTTTACCTGGCCCGCGGCGGTGATATCTGCCGTGGTGGTGTCGTTTCCCCTGGTCTACCGCACGGCGCTCGGTGCCTTTGAGAGCCTTGACACGCAGATGCTCGATGCGGCGCGAACCCTGGGCTGGTCCGAGCGTCGCATCTTCACCAAGCTTATGATGCCGCTTGGCTGGCCCTCGATTGCCGCCGGCACGGTGCTCGCCTTTGCCCGCGCGATGGGCGAGTTTGGCTGCACCCTGTTCTTTGCGGGCAACTATGCCGGCATTACGCAGACCATTCCCATTGCGATTTACTTTGAGTGGATGGGCGGCAACACCTCGGTGGCCCTCTTTTGGGTCGTCGTTGTGATTGCGTTCAGTTTCCTGGTCATCCTATTCATCAACATGTACACGGCGCATTCGCAAAAGTATCGCGAGCGGGGCCTTTCCCGTGCGGAGCGCAAGCGGATCAAAGATCTTGCCGGACAGGGCGATTCGCTCGACCCGGCGGGCGGCGATGCCTTGCGTATCGATCGCGAGGCGCTGGCCGAGCTCATGCGCGATGATGCCGCTTTGCAGGGAGGTCGATAGGCCATGTCGCTCGTTCTGGATATCAAAAAGCGCTATCCCGGGTTTATGCTCGACATGCAGCTTGAGGCCGGCGAGGATCGTGTGGCGCTGCTCGGTGCCTCGGGTTGCGGCAAGAGCTGTACGCTGCGCTGCATTGCCGGTGTGGAGACGCCCGACGAGGGCAAGATCGTCGTCAACGGCGTGACCTTTTTTGACTCGGCGGCGGGCATCAACCTGTCGCCCCAGGAGCGAAAATGCGCCCTGCTGTTCCAAAACTATCAGCTGTTTCCCAACATGACGGTGGCCGATAACGTATGCGCCGGTGTAAAGGATGCGGGCGACGCCGCCGCGCGCAAAAAGCTCGCCGAGCGCTATCTGGGCATTTTCGGTCTGTCCGATTTTGCCGACCGCTATCCCGCGCGACTCTCGGGCGGTCAGCAACAACGTGTGGCGCTTGCCCGCATGGTGGCGGCGCATCCGGGCATTTTTATGTTCGACGAGCCCATGAGCGCACTCGATTCCTATCTTAAGAGCGCCCTCGAACAGAACATGCTCGACCTGTTCGATGTATGCAACCGCACCGTGCTCTACGTGAGCCACGACATCGACGAAGCGTGCCGCCTGTGCGGGCGCATCTGCGTGATGCACGACGGGCATGTGGAGGAGATCGGCTCCGTCGAGGACGTGGTCCGCCGTCCGCAGACGCTGGCGGCACTGCGCCTGACGGGCTGCAAGAACACAAGCCGGGCGCGCAAGATCGGCGACGAAGAAGTTGAGGCCCTCGACTGGGGCATGACCTTTAACGTGGGTCGCGAGGTTCCCGATAATGCAGCGTACCTGGGCATTCGCGCAAGCTACTTCCATGTTGACAATCGCGCGGAGCGGGGACGCAACAGCTATGATTTGCACGTGGCCCGTGTGAGCGATTCGCGCTTTGAGCGGCTGGTGCTGCTGGACGTGCCGCGTGCTGATGCGCCCACGCGTTTGCAGTGGAAGGTGAATAAGGTGAGTGTACCCGTGGAAGAGCTGCCGCAGGCGGGTGAGACTCTGCGCATGCATTTTGATGCAAGCAGGATTCATCTCGTTTGCCGATAATGCGGGGGCGATGCGGTCGAGGAGGTAGTCCTCGACCGCTTTGTTTTCACTTCGCCGTTCGCCGATTTCTACATGACTAAACCTTATCTGTCTGATAATTAATTATCAGACAGTGAGATGCTCACATCTCGACGCTGTCGTACGAATGTCAACGGTGTTCGCATGGTCGATGACCGCTGATATAGTTGCCTTCGATAAGAAAAAAGGAGGGTGCGCACATGCCGCAGACGACATACATTCGCCGCGTTGCCGCGCGCGCCCTATATATGGCTCGGAGCCGCATATGAGCAGGTATGTTCACGGCTCCGGGAGAGACGACGCACAACTAAATAATCAGCTGCAAAGCGGGTTCCCCAAAATTCCGGGTTTAAGCGCGGCTGGGTTTTCGCCACCCACCGTGCAGCAATACCGTAGCTATTCATTTTTGGTTCGAGAGGGGAACCGTCATGGCTGAAGAATTTGATTTCCATCCGATGTGGGAGAGCCTCGGCATGAATCTTGCCGACCACGATATGCTGCTGGGCGCCGTGGGCCAGATGTACGGCGATATGTTCCTGACGCAGAACAATCGCCCCAAGTCCACGTCCTACCTGGACTTTGTGGCCACCAACATCCACAGCGGCCGTATTAAGGAGATGCTCGACAAGAAGGAGGCCGGCGAGGCCACCAAGATCGTCGGTTCGTTCTGCGTCTACGTGCCCGAGGAAATTGTGCTCGCCTGCGACGGTATCCCCGTGGGTCTGTGCTCGGGTGCCGATTGGGCAACCGATAAGGTCGAGGAGCACCTGCCGCGCAATACCTGCCCGCTTATCAAGAGCTTTGCCGGCTTTAAGCTGGGCGAGGTCTGCCCCTACATTGAGTCGAGTGACCTGGTGGTAGGCGAGAACACCTGCGATGGCAAGAAGAAGGCTTATGAGTTTTTTGCCACGCAAAAGAACATGTACGTCATGGATATTCCCAACGTACACGACGAGTCGACGCTCGTGACCTGGAAGGCCGAGGTCAAGAAGCTCGCCGCCAAGATCGAGGACGAGTGCGGCGTCAAGATTACGCCTGAGCGTCTGAAGGCCGCCATCCACGCCGTCAATGAGAAGCGCCGTGCCCTGCAGCGCCTCGCTGCCACGCGCGCTGCCGACCCGGCGCCCATCAGCGGTCTCGACAGCCTGCTGACCGTTCAGGCCGCCTTTATGGACGACACGCCGCGTCTGACCGGAGCCATCAACGACATGGCCGCCGAGTGCGAGCAGCGCGTTGAAGCCGGCGAGGGCGTGGCGCCCAAGGGCACCAAGCGCATCCTGTACACCGGTACGCCCATGGCCGTGCCCAACTGGAAGCTGTTCAATCTCATCGAGAAGGCCGGCGGCGTCGTGGTGGGCGAGGAGTCCTGCACGGGCTCGCGCTACTACAAGGACCTGGTCGACGAGTCCGGCGAGACGGTCGACGAGATGCTCGACGCCATCGCCGAGCGCTACTTTAAGATCAACTGTGCTGTCTTTACGCCCAACGACCAGCGTATGAAGGACATTGTCCAGATGGCCAAGGACCTGCATGCCGACGGTATCGTCGACGTGGCCTTGCAGTTCTGCACGCTCTACGAGATGGAGTCGTTTGCCGTGGAGAAGGCCGCCGAGGAGGCGGGCATTCCGTTTATGCACATCACGACCGACTACGCCGGCGAGGATGCCGGTCAGCTACAAACCAGGATTGAGGCTTTCTTGGAAACCATTTAGGGCTATCCGTCCCGGCGGCTTTCCCGGACACCCGATCTTGCCGTTCAAACCGTCGCTTGCGTGTCAAAGTACGCGGCGCTCCTCTTTCACGGCAACCTCGGGCACCTGGGAAAGCCGTTTCCTTGGTTGGCTAAAAGGTTTGTTAAGGAGTTATATGTCGGAAAATATTGAGCAGCCGTTGCCGCGCACGTTTGAGGAGTTCAACGAGCAACGCAAGGCGGCGTTTATTCGCGTCAAGGATTACAAGCAGGCGGGCAATCGTCTGGTCGGTTTCTTGTGCAGCTACACGCCGCTCGAGATTATCGATGCCGCGGGGGCTGCAAGTGTCGCCCTGTGCGGTACGTCCGATGAGGTGATTCCCGAGGCCGAGAAGGTGCTGCCGGCTAACCTGTGCCCGCTCATCAAGTCGACCTACGGCTTTGCCTACTCGCAAAAGTGCCCGTTTACGTACTTTAGCGACATGATCATCGGCGAGACCACCTGCGACGGCAAGAAGAAGATGTACGAGCTGCTCAACGAGCTCAAGCGTACGCACATCCTACATCTTCCGCAGAGCCGCGACCGCGCCTACGAGCGCGAGGGCTGGTACGAGGAATGCCGCCTGCTCAAGGAGGAGCTCGAGAACTTCTACGGCATCACGATCACCGACGACGACCTGCGCGCCGCCGTCCGTCGTCGTAACCGCCTCCGCGCCGCCCAACTCGACATGTTTGCCCTACAGGCCAACCAGCCTGCGGCCATGAGCGGCGTCGACCTGATGAGCACCATGTTCGCCGGTACGTTCAGTTTTGATATCGAGGCCTATACGCAACAACTGGAGCAAAAGGTCGCCAAGCTACGCGAAGCCTACGAGGCCGGCGAGCGCCCGGTCGCGGCGGACGCCAAGCGCATCCTGATCACCGGCTGCCCGGTGGGCGGCGTTATCAACAAGATCGGCCGCACCATCGAGTCCAACGGCGGCGTGGTCGTGTGCATGGACGATTGCTCGGGCGAGCGTACGGCCGCCATGATGATCGACCCCGACGCTCCCGATATCCTACGCGCCATTGCCGATCGCTACTTGGACATTAATTGCTCGGTCATGACGCCCAACGACGGCCGCATAGACAACACCTTGGCCATGTGCGAGAAGTACCACGTGGATGGTGTGGTGGAAAACGTGCTGCAGGCATGCCACACCTTCAACGTTGAGAGCGCTCGTATGCAGGAGGCCGTCGAGGGTGCGGGCATTCCGTACATGAAGATCGAGACCGATTACAGCAACGGTGATATGGGCCAGATCGAGACGCGCATCGCCGCCTTTATCGAGACCCTCTAGCTTCCTCAGGCACCGGATCTTGCCCCTCAAACCGTCGCTTGTGTACCAAAGTACGCTGCGCTCCTCTTTCGGGGCAACCTCCGGCACCTGAGAAACCTAGAGCTAAGGCGCCTGAACGCGCCGCTACCTTTGATGTTCAGATTGGGAGAGAGCCATGATAGGGATCGGGATCGATATCGGGTCTACGGCGGCTAAGGCTGCTGTGGTCGACGGGGAGGGTTCGGTGGCGTGGACGTGCGTGCAGCCAACCGGGTTCTCCTCGGTCGATGCGGCCGAGCGCCTACGCGGCGAGCTCGCCGCAGCCGGCTATGACGTGACGGGCGACGGTGTTCGCGTGGTCGCGACCGGCTACGGCCGTGTCGCCGTGCCCTATGCGCACAAGGTCGTGACCGAGATTACCTGCCACGGCACCGGTGCCGTGCGCCTGTTTGGCGATCACGGCACGGTGATTGACGTGGGCGGCCAGGACACCAAGGTCATCCAGGTTAAGGGCGGCCGCGTGGCCAAATTTGCCATGAACGACAAGTGCGCTGCCGGAACGGGGCGCTTTTTGGAGATCATGGCCGACCGCCTAGGCATTTCCCAGCAGCAGATGGCCGACCTGGCGCGTTCCGGCGAGCCCACCAAGATCAGCAGCATGTGCACGGTGTTTGCCGAAAGCGAGGTCATCAGCCTCATCGGTCGCGGTGAGCCGCGCGAGAACATTGCGCGTGGCGTGATCGACAGCGTGGTCTCGCGCGTGGCGACCATGGCCGGGCAGGCGGCGGGTGCTCCGTACTACCTGACCGGCGGCCTGTGCGAAAACGCCTACGTTGTGGAGCGGTTGGGCGAGCTACTGGGGTCGCCGGTGACCACCTCACCCCAGGCTCGCTTTGCCGGTGCCATCGGCGCGGCGATTCGCGCACAGACGCTCAATTAATGCATCCGCCGCAGGCTCGCATTCATGCGTATACTGGGAGAAAATGATTGACCGAAGAGAGGGGGTATCGATGGCTGACGATCAGATTAAGCTCACGTCTATGACTGCCGCGAGCGGTTGAGCCGCTAAGTTGGCTCCCGGAGCCCTCGCCCAGGTCCTGGGCGACTTGCCCAATGTGCATAACGACAACCTGCTCGTGGGGTTCGATACCTCCGACGATGCGAGCGTCTTCCGCGTTGGCGATAACTTAGGCCTCGTGCAGTCTATCGACTTCTTCCCGCCAATGGTCGACGACCCGTTCCTGTTTGGCCAGATTGCCGCGGCCAACTCGCTGTCGGACATCTATGCCATGGGCGGGCGGCCGAGCCATGCTATGAACCTGCTCTGCATACCCAGTTGCCTGGGCGTTGAGGTTGCCGGGCAGATTTTGGCGGGTGGCGCCGACAAGTGCGTCGAGGCTGGCTGCACCATCGCGGGCGGCCACACCATCAACGACGACGAGCCCAAGTACGGCTTGTCTGTGAGCGGCTTTGTCGTGCTTGACCGTATGCTCGCCAACAGCGGCGCGCGCGTGGGCGATGTTCTGCTGCTGACCAAGGCGATCGGCTCGGGCATCATCACCACGGCCATTAAGGGCGAGCTCATCGAACAGGATGACGCCAGCCCGATGTTCGACTCGATGCGCACCCTCAACGAGGCACCGATTCGTCTGGCCGAGGGACTTGAGCTTCACGGCTGCACCGATGTCACGGGCTTTGGCCTGATCGGGCACGCGTGCGAGATGGCCGAGGGCTCGGGCGTGCAGATTGAACTTGCGTCGGGGGCGGTGCCGCTCTTTGACCAGGTGCTCGACATGGCGCGTTTGGGCATTATCCCCGCGGGCTCCTACCGCAACCAGGACTTCTTTGGCCCGCGTGTGGCTGCCGATGAGGATCTGGAGCCGGGCATGCTGGATGCGCTTTACGATCCACAGACCTCGGGTGGTTTGCTCATCGCGGCGCCTGCTGCCGATATGGATGAGCTTGCGCGCCGTCTACATGCCGAAGGACGTATTGCCGCTGTCGTCGGTCGCGTGTGCGAGCCGGTGCCAGGCAGTCCCGCCGTCCACGTTGTCCGTTAACGACACGTTTATTGAGCTATGTACCGTTCTAAAACGATTTATTCGAAAGGAAAAACTATGTCTACCAAGATTGAAGTCAATGCCATGGGCGATGCCTGCCCGCTGCCCGTCGTCAAGACGCTCAAAGCCCTGAAGCAGCTCGATGGCGAGGGCACCGTCGTGACCTCGGTCGATAACGAGACCGCCGTCAAGAACATTTCCAAGATGGCGCAGGAGAAGGGCTGCACGGCCTCGGTCGAGAAGATCTCGGACGGCGAGTGGCACGTGGCTGTCGCGACCTCTGGCGCCGTTGCCGTGGCTGATCCCGAGCAGGATGGCGCCGCCTTCTGTGATGCCAGCGCCGGCAAGGGCAAGCTCGTCATTTCCGTCTACACCGACTGCATGGGCCGCGGCGACGACGAGCTGGGCCACAAGCTCATGAAGGCCTTCATCTTTGCCGTGACGCAGCAGGAGGAGCTGCCCGCGACCATGCTGTTCTATAACGGCGGCGCCAAGCTCACCGTCGAGGACTCGCCGGTGCTCGATGACCTGAAGGGCCTGGCGGAGCAGGGTGTCGAGATCCTTACCTGTGGTACCTGCCTCGACCACTATGGCATTAAAGACCAGCTTGCTGTGGGCGAGGTCACCAACATGTACGTGATTGTGGAGAAGATGGAGCAGGCCGTGCGCGTCGTGCGCCCGTAGCGTATTGGTTGGAGTTGCCATGAGGGAGAAGCGCCCGGCGCTTGTCATCACGTTTCCCACCACGGCGGCCGCCATGGGGTGCGAGACCCCTGTCTCTTATACACATCTGACGCTGCCGACGAAGGCTTAGGTG